>NZ_AJXL01000022.1 GCF_000264055.1 Flavobacterium sp. ACAM 123
AAAAGGCAGTAATAACTATAAACGTATATAAATTGTGTCGTTTTTTATTTGTATCAATTAACCTATTATTTTGTATATACTAAAAACTTTTAGTACTTATAATTATTTGGCTATCAGGATCCTGCGTTTCTACATCTTTTTCAGCAGTTATAAATATTTTTGTAGGCTTCAACGGAGTAACTGTTTTAAAATTAGCCTTCAGTTTTGAAGATAAAAATTTTGAATCACTTTTTATTTGCCCAATATTTTTAACCATTGAATCGTCTGATTCCATCCAAACGACATAAGCCTCTTTTGATGACTCAAGCCTACTTACTTCTGCGAGATTTTCCACTTTAATTTCCACTAAATAGTTCTTATTGTCATCCTTCGTTATTTTGACATCGCCGCGTGCAGCAGGAACAATAGAGGAAGTTTGGAACGCTATCTTTTTAGCGCAAGAAGTGAAGGAAGCTGTTAGGACGATTAGCAATAGGCCTAAAAATATATTTTTTGTAATTGTATTAAAAGTAGTTTTTTTCATTTTGTTTTAGATTATGATTTGTTATTTAATTATTTGAAAAGTATAGCAACTGTAGACCTTATTAAAATTTAGTGACACAATTCGACCCTGTGATTAAGAAGGAGAAAGGGGATCGAAGTATGTATTATGTAGCTTAAATATCTTTTAAATATTCGGGCTATTGTTCCATATTATTATAATTAATTGTTTTCGAAATGTAATTTGCCTTTAGTTTTAAAAAAGTATTTTGGACTAATATAGAACCTTTAAGTCAATTAATTTTTGTCTTTAACCACAAGTACAACTCCACCGATGATTAGCACTACACCCACTATTGGTGACCATTGTACCGGATTATTTGTTTGTTTGTTGATCTCAATAGGACCTATATCTACAACTTTTTCAGTAGTCACATAATTAAACCCTGTGTAAAACATCATAATTGCTCCAATAATTATGAGTACGAATCCTATATTCTTTGCATTCATATATTTTAAACTTTTAATGTTAAAATTTGACAGCCACTCTTGCTTTTAAGGCTACCTGGTAAATTTATTTCAATCTGAAACATTCAAAAAAACAAATGTTTAATGTTGTATTATCGTAGCACATAAAAACTAAAAACGAAATTGTGTTTACTATAATTAGCAAACAAACACACAAAGCCTAATTAAGAAGGTAGAGTTAGAAATAGTAACTACTCAACTATAACGATGCTATGTCCTATTCTGATATTATTTATGATTCATCTTTAGTTGTTCTCACTAAACTTATTCCCGATGAAAAGAATATTAATCCTAATATTCCGTAGATTATCAGTGCTTTGATATCTTGATTGCCGCCTGAAGTATTCGTAAATAATACTGCAGCATAAATTAGCGCTCCGATACCAAGAGCTGTAAGTAATGCTCCAAAGATTCTTTTAAGATTCATGATTTTATTTTTTAAAATTTATAAATTTGATAACTTTTTTAATATTTGTATTAATTAATTTAAGTATTAAAAAGCCCAAAAGCATTAAGTATCCATACAGCAGTCACGATTATAATTAGTGAATTGAACACGTTTTTAATTGTGGCATCCATTGGAACATAAGTATTTATTAACCAAAGGATAGCGCCGGTAACGATTAAAACTAGCAATATGCTGATTAGTGACATGATGGAAGTCTGTAATTATATTATTATCAAAGGTAGAGCTCTATTAGCAGTATATTTTATATAATTTTAATGAAAAGTTGCATCATTCACACATTTCTAGGATCAATATTTTGTGGTTATTAAACAATAAATCACCGAATGTTATTTTGGTTTTGTAGCTTTAGAGTGATGTTAATTTAATTATTGTGGTTTGGCCAACGGTATTTATTTGCAGCGTCACTGCAGCTAGCGTTATATTATCAATTGACGAACTGGACTTTAGATTAATTCCTGTTTGGGGTGCTATTTTCTTATCTCAATGACTTGATATTCTTTATTTCACATTAACAAATGGTTGGGAGTAAATATTTGGCTTATAGACCCATTTGTAACCTTTTTATCACCCATAAAAAGTGATACTAGCGTTTCCAAAATAATTAAAAATTAGATAATTAATATAAACGATAATTTCTATAAATAGAAAAAAGAGCTAAGCCGACTGATGTACTTTGCTCTTTTTTGATGTGCTCCTTTAATTTAATGCGCTTGAATAAATCATTACATCCTTGCCATGTACCAATTCAACTCTTTTTCTATTCTTTCAAAATGAAAATAGGCGGTAATATTTTTTTGAAGTCGCAAGAAAGAGGTTTCACTTTTTACGACATAATCAAAGGCTTTGTGGTGCATACAACTAATGGCTACATCAATTTTATCTTGGGACGATAACATGACGACCGGAATGTCTGGGCTAAACTCTTTAATTTTGTCTAAGGTTTCAATACCGTTCATTGCAGTTTTATCTATACCGTCTAAATGGTAATCTAGGATAATTACATCTGGTTTCTTGTCTAAATTTGCAAGACAGAGTTCACCGGTTGCATATGTTTCAACAATAAAATCGGTATGGTGAAGAAATTCGATTTCTAACGACTTTAGAAAAACGGCATCATCATCTACTAAAAATAGTTTTATTTTCTCTTCATTTTTCATCAGTTTTTGTTTTTTATATTATTAAATTCTACCTCTAACTCCGTACAAGCTTGGTTGCAAACCGTTGAAAGCTGCAATACCAAATTATTTATTTCCTCTTTTTGACTTTCTAAGTCTCCTGTGTAACTCTGAATTTTTTTTGCCATATCCTCAAATTGAGGGCTAATCCCCATTATGGAAAAGGAAGGCACCATTTTATGTACTGACGCGCGAAGCAATGCCCAGTCCTTGTGCAGTAAGCTTTCCTCCATTGCATTGACTAACGGAGGTGTTTGCTGTAAATAAGCATCAATCATTTCCATCATTAATTTAGGATTAGACTTAGTACGTGAATCTAAATATCCCAAATCAATACATTTTTCGTTTTTAGGAGCTATAGTTTTTTTAACTTCTTTCGCTTTTTTGGAAGACGGTTTTCTCACAACACCCATGATTTTGCTATATAATAATCGTTCATCAACAGGTTTTGCTATATAATCATTCATTCCTACTGACTTACATTTAGCTAGATCTACGGTGGTAACATCGGCCGTTAGTGCAATAATGGGAATTTGAGAATTCATTTTTGTTCTAATATATTCAGTCGCTTCAAACCCATTCATTTCCGGCATTTGAAGATCCATCAAAATTACATCATAAGAATTATTTTGCATTTTTTCAATTGCTACTTTCCCGTTTTCGGCAATATCGCGTTCGAATCCAAAATCATCTAAAAGTGTTTTCATCAGTAACTGATTCAAAGGAATGTCTTCAACCACTAAAACTTTGATACTTTTACTATTCTTGTCTAATTCAAATATTTCGTTTTCTAATTCTGCTTCTGCTGTTGTTTTTTGGAAGCTTAAGCTAAAACTAAAGGTAGTTCCGTGGTCAACTTTACTAACCACTTTAATACTACCACCTTGTGGCTCGACTAATTGTTTAACAATCGCCAAACCTAGTCCAGTTCCGCCATAAATTCTGGAAGTCCCGCTTGATGCTTGTTGGAAATTATCAAATATAGATCCTAATTTTTCTTCTGGAATTCCAATACCAGTATCGGTTACTGCAAATTCTATGGTAACATTTTCTTCATCTTCATCAACTAAACGAACACTTACCGTTATTTTTCCTTTGGATGTAAATTTGACTGCATTACTAACCAAATTTAAAATAATCTGATGCAAACGAATAGGATCTCCCACAATTACGGTAGGTATATTAGAATCGTATTCTTTAGTTAATTTTAAATTTTTTTCTTGAATTTTTGTTTCGAATAAATGAAGCATCGATGCAATGGACGACTTCACTTTGAAAGGTGTTTTTTCAAAGGACATCTTCCCTGCATCTACTTTTGCTAAATCCAAAATATCATTTATCAGTACAATCAGCGCGTCACCACTCATTTTTATAGCATTGAGATATTCTTTCTGTTTTTCAGTCAAATCTGTTTTAAGGACCACTTTTGTAAAACCAATGATGGCATTCATCGGGGTACGTATTTCGTGACTCATATTTGACAAAAATTGCTGTTTTGCTTTTACTGCATTTTCAGCATTTAGTTTTTCTTCTTCGGCAATACCTGTTGCGAGTTCCGCAAAAACTTTAGCTTCAATTAATTCTGTTTCACTTCTTTTTTGGTCCGTGATATCTCTCGCAACAATAACAATTCCCAAAACATTCCCCTGATCATCTTTATAAACGGATCCGTTAAAAAGAACATCTGTCAATTTTCCTTCTCTGTGTCGTAGGGTAAGGGGGGAGTCAGCAACAGATCCTTTTGCGAATACTTCCTGATATACTTCTCTCGCCATTTGAGGCTCAGTAAAATAATCAAAGAAATCGGAACCAGTAAGTAGCTCGCGCTCTACGCCGGTGATATTGATTGTCGCTTCATTCATATCTGTAATTTTCCCTTCGATACTAATGGTAACTAGTGGATCTCGACTTGCTTCAATAAGACTAAGCGAATAATTAGAGAGTAATTTTTGTGCGGTCACATCTCTTGCGGCCGCAAAGACCCCTAAAACTTCTCCCTTGTCATCTTTGTAGACCGACGCGTTGTATAGCACATCTGTCAGTTTTCCGTTTAAATGTTTTATTGTCAATGCATAATCAGAAACAAAGCTTTGTTTAAACACTTGAATATAAGCTTGTCGTGCTCTTTCAGGCTCTGTAAAATAATTAGAAAAATCTGTTCCTATTAAATTTTCTCGTTGAATACCGGTAACAGCTATTAATGCGTGGTTTACGTCAGTTATTTGACCTTCTGCATTGATGGTAACAAGGGGATCTAAACTTGCCTCAAGTATACTACGAGTATACAAAGCCGCTTGTTTTTGTTTTGTTACATCACGAGCAACTATTACAATTCCTAATACCTTACCGACATCGTTTTTATAAACAGAGCCGTTAAATAAGACATCAGATAACTTACCGTCTTTGTGACAAAGTGTCAGAGGAGAGTCAATTACAAAACCTTTTGAAAATACTTCCTCATACACATCACGTGCCATACCAGGGTGTGTGAAGTAATCAAAGAAATCAGTTCCTATCAACTCTTCGCGTTTGACGCCAGTAATCTTAACCGTAGCCTCATTCATATCGGTAATCTTACCATCAATATTGATAGTGATTAGTGGGTCTAAACTGGCCTCGATAAGACTTAAGGAATAATTAGAAAGTAATTTTTGTGAGGCTGTAAATAGTTCTAGTTCATCATTTCTGACTTTTAAACTTTTAACAATAATAAAAACAAGCGTAAAAATAACAAATATTAGTATTAAAAGTAAGAAGAATAGGATCTCCGAATTTTGAATACTATTTTCATTTTCTGTCTTTCTTAGTTTAAGTGCATTATATTCATCAAAATTAATTTTAAAGATGATACTTTTAATTTTGTCGGTAATAACTTTACCGTCCTTTAGAATAGCTACCTTTTCATTTTCATCTAATAAATCTAACTTTCTGTCTTCTATTATTTTTTGAAGTAAAACTAATTTTTTGCTAGTCATTATTTTTAACGAATCTACCTGCCGATTTTGTTTAGCATTGTCGCGGGTTAATTCTGATAAAATGGCCAGATTTCCGTTCATGGCTTTTACTGCATTATTGAACGTCTTTAAATAAACATCATTTTCAGAGATTATATACCCTCTTACGCCGGTTTCAATATCAAGAATATCTAAAAGAACATTATCGTTTTTTCGTAGCACCTCCTGCGCATGCTCTGCAGAGTCGCTGCTTGATTTTACTTTTAGGTTATTGTAATAGAAAACTGCTAAGACAGAAGTCAATATAATCGCTACTAAGATATAATAAAGTTGAAATCTTTTATCTGAAATTAATTTCATGGTGTTTTTTAAAACTTAATTTGGATTCCTATTCTTCTCATTACCAATTTCTTCAAGGGGACTGCGTCTTTTATCTTTTAAATTTTTAAAGTGAGAAGGGGATAGTCCCGTTACTTTTTTAAACTGACTTGATAAATGTGCAACACTGCTGTAGCCCATTTTCCAAGCAATTTCAGTTATATTTAGTTCTCCGTATATAATCAATTCCTTTACCCGTTCTGTCTTATGAGAAATGATAAAATGCTCAATTGTTGTTCCTTGAACTTCGGAGAACAAATTGGATAAATAAGTATAGTCGTGATTTAGCTTCTCACTTAAATAAATAGAAAAATTCACTTTGATAACTTCATCTGAGTGGTGAACCATTTGGATAACTACATTTTTAATTTTTTCTATGAGCATCGATTTTTTATCATCCATCAGCTCAAAGCCAGCGCTAACTAAACCTGCTTTAAGAAGCTCTCTTTGGGCCATGGTGATATTTTCCATGACGTCCACTTCACCTAGATCAACAACAATAAAATGCAATCCAAGTTTTTTTAATTCCTCTTTAACTGCTAATTTGCAGCGGTTGCTGACCATGTATTTGATATATAACTTCAAACTATTTATGTTTTAACTGGTTGTGTAAAAATTGGACTTTTTTTTCAAAAATGAATTACATAACTTTTTAATTAGTTGTATAATTCACGGGTTTAGTGCTTATTATTTTTCCAAAAATAAGAAATAAAAATGATACCGGGAGGAATTTTTAAATTAGGGATTTACTCTATTTATTTTTTTGTCCCAGTGTAAGTTCATCACCGTGGCCAGCAAGGAAGGTTTGAATTTCCAAGATTTTTAAAACGCAATGAAAAAGCCGTCAACGGTATTAATATCATACTGTTAACGGCTTTCTTTCCAGTTTCACTTTGAAACTAAGCCTTGACAATCATTTTTCCGGTATTGATACCTTCAAACAAACCTAATAATGCCGTGGGTAATTGATCAAACCCTTCCACTATTGTTTGAGTAAAGTCTACTTTTCCTTCTTTAACCCAAGTCGACAACTGCTTTATCCCTTCAGGAAATCTCTCTTGGTAATTATTAACGATAAATCCCTGCATTAAAACACTTCTCGTGAGCAACATGGGTTGTAATCGTGGACCCATTGGAGTTTCTTTACTGTTGTATAAGGATATCTGTCCGCATAATGCAATTCGGGCATGAAAATTAATCGCACTTATAACTGCATCTGAAATTTCGCCGCCTACATTATCATAATAGACATCTACACCATCTGGGCAGGCCTCTTTTACAGATTGGTAAATGTCTTTTGTTGTTTTGTAATTGATTACTTGATCAAAACTAAAATCTTCAATTAATACTTTTGCTTTTTCATCTGTACCTGCTATACCTACTACGTGGCATCCTTGTAATTTAGCAATTTGTCCTACAACCATCCCTACGGCTCCTGCGGCACCAGAAACCACCACGGTTTCTCCTGCTTTTGGTTTACAAATATCCATTAACCCAAAATAAGCGGTTAAACCGGTCATGCCTAATATGCTTAAGTAGTAACTCAACTCGGGGGCGTTTGAATCTACCTTTTGTAATTTAGCCTCATTTGCTACGAACATTTCTTTCCATGGAAAGTTTCCTACTACTGTATCACCTACTTTAAAATCATCGGATTTACTTTCTACAACAGTAGCAACTACACCACCTTCTAGAGGTTCATTTATCTTGAAGGGTGCCACATATGATTTGGCGTCATTCATTCGGCCGCGCATGTAAGGATCTACCGAGTAGTACAGTCCTTTTAATAGCACTTCTCCAGACTGTATTTTATTTAATGTGGTACTTTTAATTTTAAAATCCTTCAAAGTGGGTGTCCCTACTGGCTGTGATTGTAATATAATCTGTCTTGTAGTCATATGCTTTTACTTATAATTATGGGATATAGAGATTGAACACGTCTATTGTAAAATACTGAAATTTAGTACGATACATCAAAAACTAGTGCTACTTTCCATGTTTTTCAACTTTTAACTTACTCTTATTAGCTTTTTGTTTACAAATTCATGTATTCCTAGCTCTGACAATTCACGACCGTATCCTGAACCTTTAGTTCCGCCAAAAGGCAAATCTGGTTGTGTTGTCGTAGGCTCATTAATGAAGATCATACCGCTATCGATCTGATCGGCGACTTGCTTGGCTCGCTTTATGTCTTTTGTAAAGATTGATCCACCTAAGCCATAAGGAGAATCATTTGCTAGGTCTATCGCTTCTTGTTCATTTTCGACTTTGTAAAAAGAGGCTACTGGGCCAAATAGTTCTTCTTGAAAAGTAGGAACGCCACGTTTTAAATTAGTTAAAAGGGTAGGTTGCATATAGGCACCAGTATCAGATGCTCTTTTACCGCCAACTAAAATTTTGGCACCTGCTTTTTCAAATCTCTGTACTTGGTCTAATATATTGATTAAAGCTTCCTCGCTACTAAGCGGTCCAACCTGTGTATCTGGATCCATAGGATCGCCTACTTTAAGAGAGGCTATTTTATCTACAAATTTTTCTAAAAACTCATCAGCTACGGCTGCTACGGCAATAAATCGTTTTGACGCAATACAGCTTTGTCCGTTATTGTTAAATCTCCCTGCAACGGCCATTTCAACAACAGTATCGATATCAGCGTCTTCGAGTATTATAAAGGCATCACTACCACCTAATTCAAGCACTGATTTTTTTAAATGTTTACCCGCAGCTTCGGCAAAACTAGAACCTGCACCCTCACTACCAGTTAATGATACTCCCTTAATTCTCTCATCACTAACTAAAGCTGTACTTCGTTTTCCCGAAATTAATAAATTGATATATAATCCTTCTGGAGCCTGTGCTTCTCTGAACAACTCTTCAATTGCAATACCACATTGTGGCACCATAGAGGCATGTTTTAATAAAATGGTATTTCCTACCATGATATTTGGAGCAGCAAATCGCACTATTTGATAAAAAGGAAAATTCCAAGGCATAACGCCAAAAAGAACACCTATCGGACTATTTCTGATAAATGCTTCACCAGATTCAGGGTTTAAGTTTTTATCGGCAAGAAAGGCGGCAGCATTATCGGCATAGTAATCTAATATATCAGCACTTAGGTTGACCTCCCATTCTGCTTGAGCAAAAACTTTACCCATTTCAAGGGTAATTAGCTCTGCAAATTCGCTTTTCCTTTCACGCATTAGTTTGGCTACTTTATGCAATACTTTTGATCGCTCGTCATAAGAAGTTTTCTTCCATTCTTGAAAAAAGGCATTCGACTTTGCGATTGCAGCTTCAACTTGTTTATCAGTCATTTCGTCGAATGACTTTAACACCTTATTTGTAGCTGGATTTGTAGTTTGAATAGACATAAATTTATTTTTAATTGGTTAAAAATATATTTAACCTTTTTTTTAGGCTTTTAAAAAAAGTAGAAACAGACACTGTGATTTGAATAAATAAAAACACGGTATCTGTTTAGGCTTTTTTGCTAACTCTAAAAAGATTAAATCTTGTTTTATAAAATTAAGAAATAGTCCCTCCCTTTATCGCAATTAAACGTTAAAAGAAAATGAGGGTACTACTAATTAATTCATAAATTTTAACAAGCAATTGTTTATTGTGCAGATTACAAGGCGTTTATAGTTTTATGATGTTGTCTGTTAAGTGATTAGGTTTTCAGTAACTTACGGCAATACGTTAAAATAATAGGGAGAGTTGTGGAGCATTTAAGACAGCACTGCTTTGAATGTGAAGCAAAAAATCCAAATAGAAACTGAAATTAATTCGCCTTCTATTTGGATTACTGTTAAAAAAGGAGTTAAATGACCCTACTCAGTATCGCTATCGGTTTTTATGAACAATTTTTTTTCGAAAATAGGAGACCAATCCATTGATTTTATTGCTGATATTTGATTTTGTTCGTTCATGTATACACGAAGTTCTTTATTGGCTACGGCCTTTGTATAGAGTGCTTTATAGCGGAATATAGTTATTTTAGACTCATTGTCTATATAAATCTCCATTAATTTAAGGTCTTTAAAAGCGCCGTATCGCTGTCTGAAATTGGTACAGGTTTTAGAAAGGTTTTCTTCCGTAATGTTGTCGATTACGGACTGTGTTGCTTCACTTTCATTGAATGGCTTAAACTTAGATGTATTGCAAGTCATTAAAATGCGTTTGCCTAATTCATATGCTTTTGTCTTTAGATTAGCGTCAACTTTAAAAATAGCTAATTTTATGAGTTTCGCTTCTTCAATTTTAACCTCAGGGGGTACTTCAGGCGTTACTTCAATTAGAACTTCTGTTACTATTTCAGCTGGCTTATTATTAGGTATGGCTTCTTTCTTTGACTTACATCCAATGAGGACAACTAAGCTGAGTAGTAGGATTATTTTCTTCATTTTTGAGGTGTTATTTTTAGTAATAAATTAGGATCAGGGCAATTGTTTACACAAAAATCCGAGTCGTTTTTTGTTCAGATGTTTGTATGGTCCCCAAAGTTAGTATTTATATTTTTTATAATTTGAAAATTCAGGTGACGAGGATACTCCTGGTAAGTGATGAATCTCTTAAATTAGCTATTTGCTATCCATTTCTGGAAAAAGTGCCAATTACTATTTTATCTGCTATCTATAGTTAAAGGCTCATCTAAACTGTGAAAAATTTGATTTTTAATATGCTGCGCTACTATTATCTTTGGAGCGCGATCTCCAAAATTAGCATTGAAATTAAAAGCAAAAACTTTACCATTTAAAGCAAATAATATAGGAGCCTCGGTTTTTATTAATAAATCCAATTCGACGTGCATATGTTGCGCCTCTGTTTTTTCATCTTTAAAAATAGTACTTCGGCCATAAATATTTCTCTATTTATTATCATTACGTTAAGCAACTTTATCTTGATTAATGGCTAATTTTTTTTTCTATAAAATTATCGAATCTATATCATAACCACGCTACTCTTTTTCCAATGATTTATTTGCAACCGATATAGCGAGAGGTGATATATTTATTATTAGAGATGCTTTCTAGAACGATGGCATCATATTATATAGTATGCAATATCATTTCTAAAGTGTTTATGTACTGCATTTCAATCAGAGTGCTAAAATAAAAAAATTAAAGCCAACATAAAAAACTTATGTTGGCTTTAAAAAATATAATTTGTTACTACTGATATTAAATTTCGATATAAATTATTTTCGAAATAGATAGAGCAACTTAAAAGTAAACTAATTCCTTTCCGATTATTTAACGACCAATAAATCTACAAATTCAATTACGGGATCTTTAGATAGCAATGTTCCAGCGTTTGCCATTAAGGCTTCTGCAATTTTACCAGCAAGGTGTGCTTTTCTACCTTCTTCTGTTTCAAAAGTGTCAAAAATCCCAAATGTTGATGGACCTATTTGTAATCCGTACCAATTTACAGTGTCTGGTTCGTCCAGTACCAGTGGTAAAGCACTTTTTAAAAATGCCGCAACCTCGTCTTCTTTTCCAACTTTAGCTTCTAATCGTGCTAATAAAGCATATTTTTCCATAATAATAAATTTATTTAATAATTAAAAGTAGTGCTATTAGTTTGAGATTTAAATAGTTTAACTTTTGTTCAGCCCAAAATTTAACAGTTTATTGTTTTTAGCAGAATTATAAGTCATAACGGCAATAGAAACCCTTTTCGTCTATTTCTAACAAACGCTTCATCATCTCAACGGCTTAAGTTTGTACTGCAATTGAGGACAAGCTATTATCAGCGTGGTAAGTAGAGATATCAGTACTTAGTGTGCATTCCCGCTTCGCTTGAGCAAGAACTTTCTCCTTTTCAAGGGTGTTTAAGTCGGCAAACTGACTTTTTCTATTACACAAGGGGAGTTACTTTATAGAATAGTTTTGCTTGACCGTTATAAGAAGTTTTATTTCATTTTTGAAAAAGACATTATACTCTTCAATTACGGTTTAAAATTGATCTATAAGTATTTTATCGAACGAACTTAATGCTTTGTTCGTGGCAGTTTTTATTGTTTATATGGACATAAACATATATAATCTTTAGTTTTAAGATGTTAGAATAAGTAGAAGGGAAGGAGCATTGTCCGAAATACTTCTTTTGAAATAAAAATAAAAAATCCAAATGGAAAATGAAATTAAGTCATTCTCTATTTGGATTACTGTTGAAAACCTAGTCTGCACTCATTATTCAGTATCGCTATCGGTATTTCTGAATAATTTTTTTTCAAAAATAGCAGACCAATCCATTGATTTTATTGCTGATATTTTGTTTTGTCCGTTCATATATACTCGAAGTTCTTTATTGGCTACAGCTTTTGTATAGAGTGCTTTAAAACGAAATATAGTGGTCTTTGAATCAGTGTCTTTGTAAATATCCATCAATTTAAGATCTTTAAAATCACCATATCGCTGTCTGAATTTGGCGCAAGTTTTTGATAGCTTCTCCTCCGTAATATTATCAATTACTGATCGCGTTGCTTCACTTTGATTGAAAGGCTTAAACTTAGAAGTGTTGCAAGTCATTAAAATTCTTTTGCCTAATTCATATGCTTTCGTCTTTAGATTAGCGTCAACTGAAGTGGTAGCTAATTTCACGATTGTAAGCTCTTCATTTTTTGCCTCAGTCGCTATATCTACTTTTTTTGACTTACATCCAATAAGTACAATTACGCTTAGAAGGAGAATTATTCTTTTCATTTATGAGATGATATTTTTAGTAATAAGTTTGGATTAGGACAATTGTCTAGATAAAAATCTAAATCGCTTTTTGTGCAAACTCCGGGATAATCACCAAAATTACCCTCTATGTTTTTTATAATTTGAAAATGCAGATGAGGAGAATAGTCCCCGTTAACTGCAGAATCTCCTAACGACCCTATTTGCTGTCCTTTTTTATAAACTGTTCCTGTTACTATGTTATCTAAACTATCTAAAGATAAATGCCCATACAAAGTATAAAAAGTCTGACTTTCGACCTGGTGTTCGAGAATGATCGTTGGACCATAATCTCCAAAACCAGCATTGAAATTAAAACTGTGAACCTTACCGTCAAGAGCGGCTAAAATGGGAGTTCCGGCTTTTATCCATAAATCTAAACCAATATGAATGTTTCGTTCTTCTGTTTCTTCATCTTTAAAAATAGTGCTTCGCTTGTAAAGATTTCTTTCTTCATTGTAACCTCCATACGCTACTTTTGCATTATGCAAGGTTAGATAACCTTCAATATAATTTTCAAAATCTGCTGAATCCGCTAATGATTCCTTAGAAAGATTGTGATTTAAAACAGATAAATCCAAAGCGACATATTGATTTAATGAAATAGAATCAGCTATTACTTTCACGT
This sequence comes from Flavobacterium sp. ACAM 123, assembly GCF_000264055.1. Lineage (GTDB taxonomy): Bacteria > Bacteroidota > Bacteroidia > Flavobacteriales > Flavobacteriaceae > Flavobacterium. The sequence continues at coordinate 13,341 of NZ_AJXL01000022.1, forward strand.
TTTGGGTATTTCTTAAAACGGTTTCTAAACTTGTCATTATTTGTTGTTTTGTAATTTTTGATTTTACTATATAAAAAAAGTCAACTGAACTGATTCAAATTGACTTTACTATTTTAGGCATTAAAAAACAGGATTATTTCTTAACTTCAACTTTGGCTTCACCACCAGATACATTAACGCTCGTCGAGTTTGTTCCGTTTTTAGTGCTAACATCAACCCCATCACTTCCTACACTGATAGATGTCCCATCAGGATTTTTTTCCGCTGCAGGAGCCTCAGTAGTAACTTCAATAGTTTGATTAGTGGTAGTTTCTGGAGCGGCTGGAGTTTCTTCTTTTTCTTTGCAAGAAACGATTGCCATAACTGACAATACACCTATAATCATTGATATTTTTTTCATTTTTTTTTGTTTAAGTTTGTAACTAATTAGGCGGCAAGATACTATTTTTATTAACATAAACAAAAACCCAACCGCGTGACGGTTGGGTTTGGATATTTGAGTTTTTTACTTTTAATATAAATTTGGAAATTTAGACGGGTTTACCTCATTCATCATATTGTAAACTTTTTCAAAAATATCTTCAGCAGATGGTTTAGAAAAGTAATCGCCATCCGTTCCGTATGACGGTCTGTGCGCTTTAGAAGTTAGGGTTTGCGGCTTACTGTCTAAATAGTTGTAACCATCTTGTTGCTCAATAATTTGCTGTAAAATATAGGCAGAGGCACCTCCAGGCACATCTTCATCAATTACCAGTAGGCGGCTTGTTTTGGCAATACTTTTTACAAGATCATGATTAATATCGAATGGAAGCAAAGACTGTACATCTATAATCTCACAGTCAATACCCACTTCAAGAAGTTCCTGGGCAGCTTGTTCAATCAATCGCAATGTTGAACCATAAGAAACCAATGTGATATCAGCCCCTTCTTTCATCGTTTCAACAACACCTATTGGAGTCTTGAACTCACCATAATTTAGTGGTTTTTTCTCTTTTAGGCGATATCCGTTTAAACACTCGATTACTAAAGCCGGTTCATCACATTCTAACAGTGAATTGTAAAATCCTGCTGCTTTTGTCATATTTCTCGGAACTAAAACATGAATGCCTCTTAAAGCGTTGATGATCATTCCCATAGGAGAACCAGAGTGCCATATTCCCTCGAGGCGATGCCCTCTTGTACGAATAATTAATGGGGCTTTTTGTTTTCCTACTGTTCTGTATTGCAGGGTAGCTAGATCATCACTCATAATTTGGATAGCGTACAATAGATAGTCAAGATATTGAATTTCCGCAATAGGTCGTAAACCTCTTAACGCCATTCCGATACCTTGTCCTATAATGGTTGCTTCACGTATTCCAACATCGGCCACACGCAGGGCACCATATTTTTCTTGCATCCCCTCTAAACCTTGATTTACATCACCAATGGCTCCTGCATCTTCTCCGAAAATTAATGTTTCTGGGTATTTTGTAAAGATAGCATCAAAATTATCACGTAAAATCATTCTTCCGTCTGTATCCTCTTTTGCCTCTTCAGCATATTGCGGTAAAACTTGTTTTACTGAAAACACATTTAAAGCGGAATCAGAATATAAGTGACTGCTAAACTTTTCCTGATGTCTTTTGATATAGGAAATAATCCAATTTGATAATTCGCTTTTCCCTGTCTCATTTAGCACAAGACGTAAAGATTTGCGTGCTGCAACGAGAATTTCCTTTCTAATAGGTGCTTTTACACTATTTAATTCTGAAGCGTGTTTTAGTATGACTTCTTTATTGTTGCTTGAATTTGCAGTTTTTTCCAATAAAGAAACTAATTCTTTTTGTTCTTTAATAACAGGATCGATAAAAGCGTTCCATGCGGCTTTTTTACCCTCAAGAACCTCTTTCTTTGCGTTTGCATCTATCGCATCTAATTCTTCAGAAGAGGCAATGTTAATTGCGATCATCCATAATCTCATCTGTCTGATACAGTCAAATTCTCTTTCCCACGCTAATCGGTCTGCATCTTTGTATCGTTCATGCGATCCTGAGGTAGAATGTCCTTGAGGTTGAGTCAGTTCATTTACATGTATAAGCACAGGAACATGTTGTTCTCGTGAAAGAGCAGATGCTTTTTCATAAGTAGCAATCAAATCAGTATAATCCCATCCTTTTACTCTAAGAATTTCATATCCTTGTGCTGCATCATCTCTCTGGAATCCTTTTAAAATTTCAGAAATATTCTCTTTTGTGGTTTGATGTTTTGCATGAACTGAAATGCCATAGTCATCATCCCAAACACTTATTACCAAAGGCACTTGTAAAACACCTGCAGCATTAATAGTTTCAAAAAATAATCCCTCAGAGGTACTTGCGTTTCCAATAGTTCCCCAGGCGATTTCATTTCCTTCAACTGAGAAATTTGCTTTATTAGGTATTCCTTTAACTTGTCTATATATTTTTGAGGCCTGCGCAAGTCCTAATAATCGGGGCATTTGTCCTGCGGTAGGAGAAATGTCTGCGCTGGAATTTTTTTGTTTTGTCAGATCTTTCCAGGAACCGTCTTCATTTAAACTATGAGTAGCAAAATGACCTCCCATTTGTCTTCCGGCAGACATAGGCTCTTGTTCAATACTTGGATTACCATAAAGTCCGGCAAAAAATTGTTCAACAGTCATTTGGCCTATAGCCATCATAAAAGTTTGGTCACGATAATATCCGGAACGGAAGTCGCCGTTTTTGAAAAATTTAGCCATTGCCAATTGCGGCACTTCCTTTCCATCTCCAAAAATACCGAATTTAGCCTTTCCGGTTAACACCTCTCTACGTCCTAATAGACTACACTCTCTACTTATCATAGCGATCCTATAGTCGTTCAACACTTCGGTTTTAAAATCTTCGAATGTCAATGTAGTATTGGTTTTTTCTTTTATCATAATTGAAAGGTATCACTTAAAGACACAAATTTACTTAAAAAGTATCTATTATCATAATACAGTGAAAGAAATATAATTTAAGTATTGTCAATTATAGTACTATAAATATATTGATAATTTAGTTATTCATAATTAAACATCCTTTTTATTATAAATAACATAAAAAATAGGGGTAATATATTCAATTAAAACCATTTTCGATTAAATAAATTGATTAATATTTTGGGTGATAATGTAATTATAAATCGGATTTTTTCATTGTAGTTGTTTTGCCCAATTTCCCAACCAGTAGAAGAGTAGATAGGAAGGTACATTTCAAAGTAGTCAGGAACCAGATTCAATCGGATTCCACTGTCGTATACAAATCTCCCGCTTTGACCTCTGTTTTTCAATAACCCGGCATCACCGTAGACTTCAATCCAATTCCAAACCGTATACCCCCCATTCAAAGTGGTCATCCATTGATTGGCATATGGCGTGTTGAGTTTTGATTTAAAGCCACCCTCAGCCAGAATTAACTGTTGGCTAAAAAAACCATTACTTTCTGATCTCCCATAATAACCGTAATCAAATAAATAATCTGTAGGACGGTCTAAGGCGAAGCTGAAAAAATCAGAATTGCTGTTGTTGTATAAAAAAGTTCCTGCATAAATACGCAAGCTGAACTGACGGTTGTTTTCAAAAAGTTGTCTGTATTCCACTTCTGTCGAAAATTTTCCAAATTTCCCTGAGATTTGGAGGTCAGACAATAAGCTGAAATGATTAGTAACTTCTGTTTTTGTATTGTAGTATTTAGCATTAAATACGGAATAGTTTTCGGTAGAATTATCAATAATGATATCGCTCTTTTCTCTGTTTACAATCACTTGGCGGAATAAAACCGACTGTTTTTTGTTGTCTCGAATGTTTTTTTCTCTGATACTTAGCTGCACCATCGGATTAATTTTCAAATAGGCAGCATCTGGGGCATAATGGAAATAAGAGCCAGACAAGGAATAGCGCATGTTGTAAAGGACACTGTGTCTATAATTTTGATTAACGACAACAAAACCAGATCCTGAAAATGTTTTTGCATTTGTCGAATAGGCCGGATTGACATCGAAGATAAAAGGTTTGTCTAAAATCGTTTTGTTGTGAAGGCGCATTCCGGGAGACAGGCCATCATATAAATTGTAGCCTAGGGTAGGGACATATAAAATCTGGTTGTAATATGGATCCTCAAGATCCTTCATAAACACAAATTTGATGGGGCGGTTATTCGGGAAAAAAGACTTTAACGATTTCCAGTTATTTCTTAAATTGTATTCCGGAACTTCATTCTTGTAATTTAAAACGATTTTATCAGCGTTTTTTCTTTCTAAAGTAAATACGCTGTCTGGTACTTGGGGGTCCAGCCATTTTTTAAATACAATTTTGCCTTTTTTAACTCCATAGATGGGCACGGGAACAACAACCCCTGTTCTATTTTTAATAGTAAATGAGATACTATCCGCAGACTTGACTACATCAGCAAATTTAAAATCTATGATTTCTCGGGACTCAATGATTGTTTTGAAGAACCAACTAATATTCTTGTTTGAATTTCTTTTTAAAATGGTTTCAAAATCATTTCTGGAGACTTGCCTTTCCTTATTCTCAACATAGAACTGGCGGATACTATTTATAACAATGCTTTCTCCAAGATATTTATCTAAATATCTAAAACTTAATCCAGCCCGATATTTACTGGCGATTTGTTCGTTGAATTTGATCAAGGAATTTTTAGGGTCTCCTAAGGGCTGATCCAGATTCTTTCGCGCCATCAGCATATAAAAATAGCTGTATTGCTCGTTAAAATCCAAATTTGTAAGATTATAACTTTTTAACAATAGAAAAGTAGAAGCACTACCCAGCATCTTAGTATTTGGGTGATTCTCTTCAATATATTTCATCATGGCATAGACCTGAATTCCATCATAGATCCAGCTGTCTTTTCTGTTGTCTAGACGTAAACTATTCTTGAGATAGGCATTTAAATAGGTTTTCAAAAATTTGATTTCATACGTGAATTCATCGGTAAAAGGGCTGATAAATGACGGCAGTTGATTTAATCCATAGAATGGATTTCGTTCATAATCAGTCTGGGAAACAACAATTTTTTCAAACGGGTATTTTCCTATTAAATCATCGACATAACGAACTACGCAGTCGATGACATAAGCCTGTTGCTTTGTAGTTATTTTTTCCTCCTTCAAATTGGTCACAACCTCAAGTGCACTGGATTTAAAACTGTGAAAACTGGATTTTGGCTCTATAAAAAGACTGAAATTAGTTCTATTTTTCCCTGATAATTTATAAATGAAATAGCTTTCCTTTTGAATTGTTTCATCGCTGTTTAAATCAGTCGTAACGCTTAAACCTATGGGCACTTTCAAATCGAGATCTATATCAGAGACGGCATTGGCAATATCATCTAAATTAGCATTGCTGTATTTTATAAAGGCATGGTTCTCATAGCGTGCAGGAGTGAGATACCAGTTTTTTAGATTCATTCCACCAACTGGATCATATCCAAATTTTGTAAACATATCACTTGGAATTTTTACAGTATAAGTAAGGCGCAATTTTATTTTTTGATGTGGGGCGAGTTTTTCTCTCAATTTAATGCTGACGAGATCAGGGTTTTCAGCCGTTCTTTCCCAAGAAAGGAATAACTTGTCAGAATCAATAATTGTTATATTTTTAGTGCTGCCTCGTTCTTTTTCTTTAGCTAAATGGAAACCGCGATAAAACTCATCCGAAAATCGTCTCGCTAAAGGGGTATTAACATCAGAGTAGGCGTTATTCCAATCATATAGAATTAGCGAAGATAGCGTATCATTCGATTCATTAAAATAGGTCAGTTCCTGCTGAATGTTCAAAGTTTTATCCGCAGGATTAACTTCCACAAATACTGAGGAATGGTGCTGGGCATATTGTTTTATTGAGTTTAATAAAACTAAAATACAAATCGCAATTTTATAAAATCGGTTCAACTTTTAATTCAACTAGTTAGAGGCACAATATACATTTATTTGAGGGACAAAAGGAGTCCTTTTTTTTAAAAAAGTGGGCAAAAAAAAGACTGTTTGTAAAAACAGCTACCTTTATTAAAAATTGGGTTTCAAATTGTATTTTTTATAGAAGTTATCTAAAACATTTACAACCTCGTCTTCGGTGTCAACAATTTTTATTAGATTCAAATCATCAGGGCCAACAGTATGTTCTCTTTCAATTAATACTTTTTTTACCCATTCAATCAATCCGGACCAAAAACTTGATCCTACAAGTATGATAGGAAATCTTGCGATTTTTTTTGTTTGAATCAACGTCATCGCTTCAAACAATTCATCTAAAGTTCCAAATCCACCTGGCATCACCACAAATCCTTGAGAATATTTCACAAACATTACTTTTCGAACAAAAAAGTAATCAAAATTTAGATTTTTATCTCTATCAATATATGGATTGAAATGCTGCTCAAAGGGCAATACAATATTCAATCCCACCGAAGTTCCTCCACCTAAATGTGCACCTTTGTTACCGGCTTCCATTATCCCAGGACCTCCGCCAGTAATCACTCCGTAACCAGCTTTACTAATTTTGTAGGCTATTTTTTCTGCAAGTAAATAATAAGGGTCTTCCGGCTTTGTTCGTGCCGATCCAAAAATGGACACGCACGGACCAATGCGTCCCATCGCCTCATAACCGTTTACAAACTCGGCCATGATTTTAAAAATCGCCCAGCTGTCATTAGTCCGGATCTCATTCCAGTTTTTCTGTTTTAAGCGGTCTTGGATTATTCTATCCTCATCATTGTCAAAATCTTCTAATCTCATATTGGTATTGTATTATTAACTATTATTTTATGGAGCCTTATCCAGCTATCCGCTATATTCCCAAATTAGGAAAACTACGACCAAGGCCTTGTTTTTCTAATTCGGGAGCTGCCGCTTCTATCTGGGCTAGCGATCCAAGATACTAAAGTAACTCTTTTTTCAAATACGGCACGGTATAGTCCAATTATTTTTTAAAAGGGTCTTTCCTCTTGAATATGAGTTGCAATAGGAAATTAAAGGCAAGGCCTTTTTATAAATAAGAAAAGCCTTAAATTCGTTAATGTAAAATTCGAAAAGAGGTGTATATTTGATGTTATATACAAGTTGTAAACAATGCAAAAAAACTAACGAAAAATGAAATACGCTGAATTTAATATTGAAAAGAATAAGATAGAATTTCTGAACTCTGTATTCGGAATGGAAAGTGTTTTGTTAAACGGAAAAACCGTTTCTAAAAAATTCTCATTCTCTGGAGTTAAACACAAACTAAACCTGAATTCTGAAAATTTTATTCTGAAATCTAAATACAAACAATTCGATAAAAGAGAAATTGAACTGGAATTGGTTAAAAACGGTACGACGATTGAAAGACAAATTGTTAGAGCAGACAATAAACAAAGAATTTATTGGGTGTTGATTGGTACTGGATTAGGATTCGGAGCATATAAACTCTTGAATTTTATAATTGAGAATTTGAATTAGAATACTGGAATATATATAGAAGCACAGTTTACAACAGCCGTTTTGAGCTAGCTGGAATTTAGTGGAATTAATGTTTCGTATTATGTTTTCGTTAAGCCGAAAATTGAGCGGTTACAAATTCCCCACCATCTCGAAGTGGCGAAACGCTAGCTGCAAGTACATCGTAAATTGCGTAAAAACAACGAATTATGACAGAATTATTTTCGCAAAAGACACAAGAAGAATTAAAATCTTATGTTTATATTTTAATTGACCCACGAGATAATAAAATATTCTATGTTGGGAAAGGTTATGGTAATCGAGTTTTTTCTCATATAAATGAAGCAATATTTAATCCAAGCGAAACTGAAAAATTAGAAATTATCAGAGCAATTAAAATAGAAAATCTAAAAGTAAAACACTTTATAATTCGACACGGATTAGAAGAAAATGAAGCGCTGATAGTTGAATCTGTTTTAATTGACTTTTTAACTTTTAGAGATTTTGCTGAAGTTGCTAAAATTTCAAATATCGTTGCAGGACATAATTCATTTAACCGAGGAATTAAAACAGTCAATGAATGTGAAATACTTTATAATTGTGAAGAATTAATGAAAGAAGATATAAAACATAAAGTTATAGTAATCAATATAAATAAATCGTACGATAATAAACGAAAAAAGAAAAGTGAAAATCTAGTTTACCAAAGACCGAATATTTATGAAGCAACGAGAGGTTGGTGGGTTTTAGACAAAAAAAGAGCTGAAAATTCAGATTTTGTTTTAGCCGAATACAAAGGTGTAATAAGAGCAATATTTAAACCCGAAAAATGGGTTCAAGAAATAGAATATATAGGAACTAAAAGATGGGGTTTTGTAGGTTCAGAAATAACTTCAAAAGAAATTCTTGATATTTATATAAATAAAGAAGTTCCTAAAATTAGAGGAATGGCAAATCCAGTTCGTTATTTTGAGAAAATATAATAGCGGAAAAAATAACATTGCTCTTCGAAATCTATCTTAAACGCTATTAAAAGTCCAGATAGCCTACAAAGTCTCCAGACTTCGCGCTCACAAACCCTGCTCTGCGAAGTCTATCTTAATAGGTTATTGAAGTCGAGCTGCTGTGCGAAGTCTCCTGACTTCGTACCCAATCCTATTTGAAATTTTTTTCATAGTACGATCTACTATGGTTTCACTAATTTAAAGCACGATTTTCCTGTTTTACACACATTTTTAGTGCCAATTACAACTTTACCTGTGATGGTAAACAATTGGAACGAGTACGAAGTCGGGAGACTTCGCACAGCAGTCCAATCCTGTTTAGTTCTTTTTCAGAAACACCTCGCAGAGCGGCGGTGTATATCAATGGTAAATGCAAGTTGTATTTATTGTGCCAAATAAGTAGTAGAATTAGCAACTATTATCTAATGGAAAAATTAGATTTACATTTTAAATAGAAAATAAATATATAAACAATTTTTATAAGTAATTAATGACAGATAAAATTCTAGAAGGAGAAGAACTCATTGAAAAGAAGAAGTTGTTTCAGAAGATTAAAACTGATGAAAGCGGTTGGAATACATGGTATATTGACGAAAATTTTAATAAATGGATTGAAGAATATCCTAATTCTGAACTTCATGGTGGAGGCTCGCCTCAATTAAGGTTGATTGCAAAGTTTCCATGGGAGTAATGCCCCTGCTGTGCGAAGTCTCCCTAAAAGGGTATTGAAAGTCCAGATGGCTTACAAAGTCTCCAGACTTCATGCTCACAAATCAATACAAACAAAAAAACTACTGTATCACACAGTAGTTTTTTCGTTTTATTTCAAAGTCTAATTAACCGATAATAATTTGCGAATTTGCGGTAATTAAAAACACTTACTCCAATTCCTTTTTCAAAAACTTCGCGGTATAGCTTTTTTTATTATCGGCTATTTCTTCGGGAGTTCCTTTGGCAACGACTTTTCCGCCGCCTTTTCCTCCTTCGGGACCAATATCAATAATATAATCTGCCAGTTTGATCACGTCCATATTGTGTTCGATAATCAGTATCGTGTTTCCTTTGTCTACTAATTTGTTGATCACGCCCATCAATACCCTGATGTCTTCAAAATGAAGTCCCGTTGTGGGTTCGTCCAGAATATAAAAGGTGTTTCCAGTATCTTTTTTTGATAATTCCCCTGCTCTACGAAGTCTACCTGAAAGGGTGTTGAAAGCGCTGCTCTGCGAAGTCTATCTTAATAGGTTATTGAAGTCGAGATGCTGTGCGAAGTCTCCTGACTTCGTACCCAATCCTATTTGAAAATTTTTCTATAGTATGATCAACTATGTTTTCACTAATTTAAAGGACGATTTTTCCATTTCACGCACATTTTTAGTGCCAATTACAACTTTACCTGTGATGGTAAACAATTGGAACGAGTACGAAGTCGGGAGACTTCGTAAAGCAGGAAGTAATAACAAAGTGCTCCAGTCAGATTCCCACAAACAAGATGAGATTCTTCCTTCGTCAGACTCGAGACTTGAGTCGAACAGGCGAAGCGATGATAAGTTTGTGTAGTAGTTTGGTAATAATTAAATTTGTGTTTAAAGAATCATTGCATTAGATAACTGAATTCCATTTTTAGACTAGTAATAAATACACAATCATTTGTCATTCCGAGGCACGAAGGAATCTCATAATGAAACTCCTCCATACTGGGTGAGATTGTTTCTTCCCTCGCAATGACAAGTTAGTATTGATTAGATAGATAAATAGGAATACAATAAATCACTCAATTTTAAATTAAACATACCTTATCCGTACGATTTGTCATCTCGACGAAGGAGAGATCTCCATAATGAAACTCCTCAGTACTGGGTGAGATTCTTCCTTCGTCAGAATGACAACTTAGTGGTGATTAGATTGAGAAATAGGAATACAATAAATCAAATAATTTGAAATTAAGCATAATTTATCCGTACGAAGTCGGGAGACTTCGCACAGCAGGAAGCAATAACAAAGTGCTCAATACTGGGTGAGATTCTTCCTTTGTCAGAATGACAAGTTAGTGTTGATTAGATAGAGAAATAGGAATACAATAAATCACTCAATTTTAAATTAAACACAACTTATCCGTACGATTTGTCATCTCGACGAAGGAGAGATCTCCATAAAGAACCGCCTTAATACTGTGTTAGATTGCTTCGTTCCTCGGAATGACACGTTAGCGGAGTAGTTTATGAATAAAACAATCCGTGTAAGTCTGTGGAATCTGTGTTAAAAAACACTTACTCCAATTCCTTTTTCAAAAACTTCGCGGTATAGCTTTTTTTATTGTCTGCTATTTCTTCGGGAGTTCCTTTGGCAACAACTTTTCCGCCGCCTTTTCCTCCCTCAGGACCAATATCGATAATATAATCTGCTAGTTTGATTACGTCCATATTGTGTTCGATAATTAGAATCGTATTCCCTTTATCTACTAATGTATTGATCACGCCCATCAATACCCTAATGTCTTCAAAATGGAGTCCCGTAGTGGGTTCGTCTAATATATAAAAGGTATTTCCGGTATCTTTTTTTGATAATTCTCCTGCGAGTTTAATACGTTGTGCTTCGCCACCCGAAAGCGTTGTGCTTTGCTGACCAAGTGTAATGTAACCTAAACCGACATCTTGAATTGTTTTTACTTTGCGGTGTATCTTCGGGATCATTTCAAAAAACGGAACCGCCTCGTCAACGGTCATATTCAGTACATCCGAAATGGATTTTCCTTTAAAACGAATTTCTAAGGTTTCTCTGTTAAAACGTTTTCCTTGACAGGTTTCGCATTCTACATAAACGTCCGGCAAGAAGTTCATCTCGATGGTACGCACACCAGATCCTTGGCAGGTTTCGCAGCGTCCGCCTTTTACATTAAAGCTGAAACGTCCCGCTTTATAGCCGCGTATCATACTCTCTGAAGTCATGGTGAACAATTTCCTGATTTCCGTAAATACTTCGGTATAAGTAGCAGGATTAGAACGTGGTGTTCTCCCTATTGGGCTTTGGTCAATGTTGATTACTTTATCAATAAGATCTAAGCCTTCGATTTTTTTGTATGGTTTTGGTTTTTTGACGCCATTAAAATAAAACGCATTCAAAATAGGGTATAGCGTTTCATTGATCAAAGTCGACTTACCGCTTCCAGAAACTCCGGTAACACAGATTAGTTTCCCTAATGGTAATTCAATGGAAACATTTTTTAAGTTGTTTCCTGTCGCTCCGGTTAGTTTCATGAATTTTCCGTTTCCTTTCCGTCTTTTGGAAGGAACCTCAATTTTCATTTCGCCGTTCAAATATTGTGCGGTAATGGTATTTGATTTCAGGGTTTCCGCTGGAGTACCAATACTGATGATTTCGCCTCCAAATTTCCCTGCTTTCGGACCAATGTCAATCACATAATCAGCACGTTCAATCATGTCTTTGTCATGTTCGACCACAATAACCGAGTTCCCAATATCACGTAATTGTTCCAAAGAATGAATCAATTTATCATTGTCTCTTTGGTGTAAACCAATACTTGGCTCATCTAAAATATAGAGTACCCCAACTAATTGTGAACCAATTTGTGTCGCTAGTCGGATGCGTTGTGCTTCTCCACCAGATAGTGATTTTGAACTTCGGCTTAAAGCCAAATATTCCAAACCTACATTCATCAGAAAGTTCAGACGGTCCTTTATTTCTTTGATTACTTCACTGGCGATACGCTGCTGTTTATCAGATAAACGGCTGTCTAAATCCTTAAACCATGCGGTCAGATCAGAAATATCCATCGCACACAATTCGGTGATGTTTTGTTCGTCGATTTTAAAGAATTGCGCTTCTTTTTTCAAACGAGAACCTTCACAAACCGGACAAGGTATTTCATCCATAAATTCCTTAGCCCATCGTTTTATAGTTGTAGAACCGCTTTCCTCGTATTGGTTTTTTATAAAGTGGGAGATTCCCTCAAAGTCTATTTTGTAATCACGAGCAACGCCTAAATCTTTAGAGTTAATCGTGAATTTTTCTTTTCCGCCATTTAAAATCATTTCCATGGCTTCCTGCGGAATCTTTTCGATAGCGTCGGTAATTTTGAATCCATATTTCTCTCCAATGATTTCCAATTGCTTGAAAATCCAAGACGATTTGTATTCGCCTAAAGGGGCAAAGCCACCCGCTTTTATGGACAACTTTGGATTTGGAATGATCTTCTTCGTGTTGATTTCGTTGACCGTTCCCAGTCCTTTACAATGATCACAGGCCCCTTTTGGAGAGTTAAAGGAAAATAAATTAGGTTCCGGATTCTGATAAGATATTCCGCTAGTAGGACACATCAAATTTCTACTAAAGTAACGTACTTCTTTAGAATCTTGATCCAGCACCATCAATACATTTTCTCCATGATGCATGGCGGTATTGATGCTTTCGCTTAAGCGTTTTTCGTTATCGGGAGTGTTTTCTATGACCATACGATCCACTACAATCTCGATATCGTGTGTTTTATAACGGTCCAGTTTCATGCCTGGGGTAATGTCAAGGACATCACCATTTACGCGAACTTTTAAGAAGCCTTGCTTGGCAATTTGCTGGAATAATTCTCCGTAATGCCCTTTTCTCGCTCTGATGACTGGAGCTAGGATATTGATTCGTTTACCAGTGAAATCATCAATGATTAGCGATTTGATTTGTTCATCAGAGTAGCTAACCATTTTCTCTCCCGTATTGTAACTGTAGGCATCCGCTGCACGTGCATAAAGCAGACGCAGGAAGTCATAGATTTCAGTGATGGTTCCCACAGTGGAACGGGGGCTTTTACTGGTCGTTTTTTGTTCAATGGCGATGACAGGTGAAAGCCCATCAATTTTATCGACATCGGGACGCTCGAGACCTCCAAGGAATTGTCTGGCGTAAGCAGAAAAAGTTTCTACGTATCTACGTTGGCCTTCTGCATAAATAGTATCAAATGCGAGGGATGATTTTCCTGAGCCTGAAAGACCGGTAATTACGACCAGTTTTTCACGTGGAATTGAAACATCTATATTTTTTAGATTATGAACGCGAGCGCCTTGAACCTCAATAGTATTGTCTTTGTCTAACATAATTTTTGCAAAAAGGCAAAGTTACTATTTTGATTTACTCTTTCGATACAACAATATAAAAGTTTATGTTAAAAAGGAGTACTACTTTTTACTCTATTGTCATCGATTTTAATTTGGTTCGATAGGCCTCTAGCGCTGTTGATTTAGAAATAAACCCGTAGTATTTATCATCTTTCACCACAGGTAAAAACGCAACTTTTGATCGTTCAAATTTGTTCATTACTGTCTCCATGGTGTTGAAAGGATAAATTATTTCAGTAGGAGCTGCCATGATGTTTTTGACTAAGGTATATTTTACTCTATACGTATTAAAAATAATTTCCCGGATATTATTAAAATGTACAACACCTACTAAGCGCTTGTCTTTATCAACTACTGCAAAAATAACCTGATTTGAGTGCGAAATAAGATCAACTAGTTTTTCTAGATTTTCATCTGGTGTAACGGTTAAATAATCCGTTTGTATAATAGAAGTTGTATCTAACGTAGCTAATACATTTGTGTCTTTATTACTGGTAAAAGCATGTCCTTTTTTAGCGAGTTCTTTGACATCCATAGAGTGTTTCTCAAAGCGTTTTGATATAGCAAAACTAATCGAAGCAACAATCATCAAGGGTAACATAAGGCTGTATCCACCGGTTATCTCCGCAATTAAGAAAATGGCTGTCAATGGAGCATGAAATAATCCGCTCAAAATGCCTGCCATTCCTACCATCGTAAAATTACTTACTGGTAACTGGGTTAGACCAGTTAGGTTTATTAATTTTGAAAAAACATAGCCCAGATAGGAACCTACAAATAAGGATGGAGCAAAGTTACCCCCGTTTCCACCAGCTCCTAAAGTAATTCCTGTGGCAAAAACTTTTACCATCATCGTCAAACCAACGAAAATTAGAAGGACCCAACTGTTATTCTTAAAATCGCTAAAAAGAGTATTTTCTAAAATTTTACCTGGATTATCTTCTGATAAAACTTTAATACTCTCATAACCCTCACCAAAGAGTGTTGGGAATATAAAAATTAGAACGGCGAGAATAGAGGCGCCCATCAACGCTTTTTGGTAAGAATTGAATTTAAGTTTAGCAAAATAATGTTCGGTTCTTTGAAAATATCGAGTATAGTAAACAGACATGAAACCGGTCAAGATCCCCAAAAGGATATAAAAAGGGATTTTATGATAATCGAAGACCTGCTGTTGTCTAAAATTTAATAAAATAGATTCGTCCAATACGATTTCAGAGACCAAGGCACCTGTTGCGGCCGCAATCATAATTGGCGTAAATGCCGCGATACTCACATCGACAAGTAAAAATTCGACCGCAAATAAAACACCGGCAATTGGAGCGTTAAAAGCTGCAGCTATTCCCGCAGCGACTCCACAACCAATAAGAAGCGTCCTGTCTTTATAACTGAGTTTATAGCGCTGTGCGTAATTTGACCCAAAAGCGGCGCCGGCCACAACAATCGGACTCTCTAAACCTGCAGAACCTCCAAGTCCGACAGTAAGCGAGCTCGTTATTATTTGGGAATACATTTGTTTTTTTGGAACTATACTTGCTTTTTTTGCAACTGCATATAAAATTTGGGAAGTCCCTTTTTCTATAGAGCCACCTAAGACTCTTTTTACTACAAACACAGTCAAGACTAAACCTGCAATAGGTAAAAGACTATTGATGAAACTCAATTTTAAAATACCATTAATGTATGTGGCAAACGAGAAAACTTGATGGGCAAACGATTTTAGAACAATCACTGCAAATGCTGAAGAAATACCTACCAATACACTAGATAAGAAAATAAATTGCTTTTCTGTCAGCATAGATTGCGACCAGGCAATTATATTTTCTAATTTAGTAAGATATCTTTTGAGCATTTAAATTTTTTTTAAAAGTTGCTAAATTACTATTATTTTAATGATACCATAAGATTTTCGGTGCTTCTTTTCTGCTCAATGACTTTAGATTCTTTTCTGCAACAAATTTTTTCACAGCTTCGTAATTTGTTTATTCGTATTCTCGCAAGGACCACCTGATTGCTTTGTAAATATAAAATGCCAATAATTATTTTATGTAGTTTGCATCACTTTTTCAGTAAATCAAAATTCATTTTATCTCTACAACCTAATTAGATAACAATGACACTTCTGTTTGGTCACATATTCTCTAAATTGTGAACTAGTGATACTTTAAACAATATATTTTAGAAATTCCAGTAGTTATTCACCATGGCTATTTTCTTAAAAAGCATATTCTAAATCAGCAATTAACTAGATTCTACTAAAATCCAACTGCGGTATCATCTCCTCTAAAATCAGCTCCACCTTCCAGTTTATTGCTTGGCAGAACTAATATAGCATCCACTTTACCAATAACGGGAGTTGTTTTTTCATTGATAAGATAGCCTTTAGCTTTTAAGGCGTCAAAGGTTTGTGTGCTGAAAGTATTGGGTTCGAATGTAATCAGATCCGGTAACCATTGGTGGTGGAAACGAGGTGCATTAACCGCTTCTTGCATACTAAAGTTGTATTCATAAACATTCAATATCGTTTGCAACACAGAAGTTATAATCGTCGAACCTCCTGGGGAACCCAAGGTCATCAATAGTTTTCCGTTCTTTTCTACAATAGTTGGTGTCATGGAACTCAGCATCCTTTTTTGTGGGGCAATGCTGTTCGCTTCATTTCCTACGAGTCCAAACATGTTAGGAACTCCCGCTTTAGCGCTGAAATCATCCATTTCATTGTTCAAAAAGAAACCCAATTCATCACAGTAATATTTTGAACCATAACCGGCATTTAGTGTTGTTGTGGCGGCAATCGCATTTCCAAACTGATCTACGATGGAATAGTGCGTCGTTTCCATACTTTCGTTATAAGTGACGTTCCCCTGCTTAATATCTGAAGACAACGTCGCCTTATTAAAACTGAAATTTGCCATTCTTTCCTTTAAGTAATTGTTATCCATTAAAGCATTCAAAGGCATTTTTACAAAGTCAGGATCTCCTAAAAAGTAATTTCGGTCTGCATAAGCTCTTCGTTCCGCTTCCACAATCACTTGTATCGATTTAGTTGAGTTATGTCCCATTTTAGCCAAATCATAAGGGGCAATCATTTCAAATATTTGTGCCAGACATATTCCGCCACTGCTTGGTGGTGCCATCGAGATAATATTCAAGTCTTTGTATTTAAAGCTAAGTGGCTTTCTCCATTTGGCGTCATACTGTGCCAAATCTTCCATGGTAATGATAGCTCCTTTTGCCTGAAGATAAGCTACTAAAGTTTTAGCTGTTTCACCTTTGTAAAATTCGTCTCGTCCATTTTTTGAAATCCTTCTCAATGTTGTCGCTAGCGCTGGATATTTAATGGTGTCTTTTTCTTTGTACACTTTTGAAAGCACTGAATTATGACCATTAGTTTCATTAAGTTCGTCATGGTATTGATTCAGTCGTTCTTCCTGTTTCTGGGTAACCGCAACGCCTCGTTCTGCTAATTCAATGACGGGTTTTAAAATTTCTTCAAGAGGTAAAGAACCTAATTTTGCATGGACTGCAAAAACACCGGCTATGGTTCCAGGTACTCCTATTGCTAGCGCAGATTTAGTGCTTTTTCCAGGAATGACATTTCCATTGGCATCCAAAAACATATCTTTTGTGGCTGCCAATGGTGCTTTCTCGCGATAGTCCAATGTTCCTTTTTCCCCATTTGCTTTTCTGTAGACCATAAAACCGCCACCACCAAGGTTTCCGGCGTAAGGATAGGCTACTGCCAACGCTAGTTCTGTGGCGACCATAGCGTCAAAAGCATTTCCGCCTTTTTTCATGATTTCGACACCAATTTTTGAAGCTTCTTCGCGTGCCGAAACGACCATCACTTCATTGGCTAAAACTCCTGTAGGCTGCACAACATTTTTTTGCGTCTTACAGCCAAATGTTATGACGCATAATAGAATAATAATTTTTTTCATTTCTGATGTATTTGTATTATTTAATTGAAATAGAATGATTTAGAAATAGTTTAAAAACCTAAAGCTTTATTGTCTTCTCTTTTATCGGCGCCACCTTCCAGTTTTCCGTTCGGCAATACCAAGATAGCATCTACTTGGCCTACAATTTCTTTGTCGGTTTCGTTGATTTTGTATCCTTTAGCTTTTACTTTTTCCAGCAGTTCTTTGTCGAAAGAGTCTGGCTCAAAGGTAATTTCGTCCGGAAGCCATTGATGATGAAAACGAGACGCGTTGACTGCTTCCTGCATGCTCATATCAAATTCGTACACATTCAATATGGTTTGCAGAACAGAGGTAATAATAGTAGAACCTCCAGGAGTTCCCACCACCATCAACAATTTTCCGTTTTTCTCCACAATGGTTGGGGTCATAGAGCTGAGCATTCTTTTGCTTGAAGCGATACTGTTGGCTTCGGTTCCTGTAAGTCCGTAAAGGTTAGGAACGCCTGATTTAGCGCTAAAATCATCCATTTGGTTGTTTAAAAAGAACCCTAAATCATCACAGTAGATTTTAGAACCATAATTGTCGTTTAAGGTAGTGGTAGCCGAAACCGAATTTCCTTCTGGATCAACAATAGAGTAGTGTGTAGTTTGTTTGCTTTCATAACCTGCAATTTTCCCTTTTCCTATTTCTGATGATTGTGACGCTTGGTCGAATGAGAAATTACTCATTCTGTTTTTAATGTAAGTGGAATCTAATAGTTCTTTTATGGGAATCTTTACAAAATCAGGATCTCCAAGGAAAGCATTTCTGTCTGCGAATGCTCTCCGTTCCGCTTCAGTTATCACTTGAATAGCTTTGAGACTGTTGTGCCCCATTGTGGTAAGATTAAACGGCTCAATCATTTTCATTATTTGGTTCAAACAGAATCCTCCGCTGCTCGGTGGGGACATAGAAGTGATTTTTAAATCTTTGTAGGCGAAAGTAATCGGTGCTCTCCATTTAGCCTCGTATTGATTTAAATCTTCCAGCGTCATGTTACCGTCTTTCGTCTTTAGAAAAGCTACTAATTTTTTTGCCGTTTCCCCTTTGTAAAATTCATCACGGCCATTTTTTGCAATTCGTTTTAAAGTGGCTGCCAAAGCAAGATATTTAATAGTGTCACCCGCTTTATAAACTTGAGAAAACAAGCTATTTACTCCATTGGTTTGTATAAATGTTTCTCTGTAGGTAGCTAAGCTTTCTGCTTGAAATTTAGTAACAACAACTCCATTTTCGGCTAACGCTATAACAGGTGCTAAGATTTCAGCTATTGGTAGAGAGCCGTATTTTTTATGCACTTGAAATAAACCAGCCAGCGTACCCGGAATTCCGGAAGCCACAGCCGAAGCAGTACTTCGGCCTTCAATAACATTTCCGGCAGCATCGAGATACATATCTTTGGATGCAGCAAGCGGTGCTTTTTCTCTGTAATCAAGGGCTCCGGTTTCTCCATTGGCTCTTCTAAAAACCATAAAGCCACCACCGCCAAGATTTCCAGCCTGAGGATAAGATACTGCCAATGCCAATTCTGTTGCGACCATCGCGTCAAAAGCATTTCCACCTTTTTTCATAATGTCGACCCCAATAGCACAGGCCTCTTCCCGTGCCGAAACGACCATGGCTTTATCTGTTACCAAACCTTTTAGAGCGACGACTTTTTCATTCGATTTACAGCTGAGAATTGCGAGAGAAAAGAGTAGTATTATTTTTTTCATTAGGTTGCGGTATTTTGGTTTGATAGGTTTTTTTTAGAAAAGTAATTAGTTTTAAAAGGTCTAATTACATAGAGACATAGAATTTTAGTTTGCCTATAAAGACGTTACGCTTGATAATAGCTTTCCTGGTTGGATTTAATTATTCTTTAAAAGTATATTCAAAAATTTATTTTTCTGATCTTTCTCGACAATAAAACTAATTTATTTTTTTATGTGGTAAAAAAGAAATCACTTTTCTATTAATTTCTGTTGGGCGTGGGCTCTCAATTCCTCAAAAAACGCTGTGAAATCCTCCTCAAATTCGGTGTAAAACTCCCTGAGTTCCTCCGAAGCAAATCGCATTTTTGATTGATTCTTAGTTCGGCTATCCATTTGGGTCAATATATTGTCAATCCCTTCAATGGTTTGGTAACTAAGTAGCCAATTTTGGTCGATCATATAAGGCATCATCATCACCGTTTTTTCACTTAAAATGGGGAGGTTGTCAGACAAAGACTGATAAAAATCATTGACATAGTCAGCTAAATTTTCATCCGAGTAATTATCCCAATTTTTTGCCAGAAAATGATCGTAAAAAACATCGACAATCACACCGGCATAATGATGGTATCTGGAATGTAGTTTTTTAGTACTTTGTCTAAAAACAGGATGGGCATCCGTAAAGGTATCTATGGCACGATGAAGTACAATCCCTTTCTGTACTTCCTGAGGATAATTTTTAAATTGTTTCCCCCGAATCCCGTCAGCCATGAAATTGCCAATTTTGATTAAATAATTGTCGCCCGAGAGATAGATATGTGCTAAGAAGTTCATTCGCCTAAATTAAGAATTCTAAATGACTTTTTTAAACTGTCAATTATTATATTTGTGGGAAATTCAAAAGGAAGTACTCAAAATTTAAAAATATAAGAATGACTTTAATAAAATCGATATCTGGAATACGTGGGACAATAGGAGGGAAAGTGGGGGATAACCTGACACCGCTTGATGCTGTAAAATTTGCATCAGCGTATGGAACCTGGTTAAAAAACGTTCAAGATCCCTCAATTATTCGGGACGATAAGTTAAAGGTAGTAGTGGGTCGTGATGCCCGTATTTCAGGACCTATGATTCATAATCTGGTAGTGAATACTTTGATCGGTTTAGGAATTGATGTGATTGATTTGGGATTGTCAACGACGCCAACAGTTGAAATTGCCGTTCCTTTGGAGAAAGCAGACGGTGGAATTATTCTTACTGCCTCACACAATCCAAAGCAATGGAATGCCTTAAAGTTATTAAATGATAAAGGAGAATTCCTTAATGGTATTGAAGGAGAAAAAATCCTTGCTATCGCAGAAGCAGAAGCATTTGCTTTTGCAGATGTGGATAGTTTAGGCAAAATTACGGAGAATGATGCTTATATGGACATTCACATTGATGAGGTATTGAACTTGCCTTTAGTTGATGTTGAAGCGGTAAAAGCAGCTAAATTCAAAGTAGTAGTGGACGGTGTAAATTCATCGGGAGGAATTATTATCCCAAAATTATTGGAATTGATGGGCGTTGAAGTAGTGAAGTTATACTGTGAACCTAACGGACATTTTCCACACAACCCCGAGCCTTTAAAAGAACACCTAACGGATATTTCAGAGCTAGTAGTTAAAGAAAAAGCGGATTTAGGAGTTGTCGTCGATCCAGACGTAGACCGTTTGGCTTTCATCTGTGAAGATGGTGAAATGTTTGGTGAAGAATATACTTTGGTAGCTTGTGCTGACTATGTGTTGAGTAAAACCGCAGGGAATACTGTTTCTAATATGTCTTCTTCTCGTGCCTTGCGCGATGTGACTAACAGACATAACGGAAGTTACGAAGCTAGTGCCGTAGGCGAGGTGAATGTTGTGGATTTAATGAAAAAGAATAATGCGATCATAGGCGGGGAAGGAAACGGCGGAATCATATACCCAGAGTCACACTATGGTCGTGATAGTTTGGTAGGTGTCGCTTTGTTCTTGACACATTTGGCCAATAAGAAAATGACCGTTTCGGCTTTACGTGCTTCGTATCCGGAGTATTACATGAGCAAAAACAAAATCGAGTTGACTCCACAAATTGATGTCGATTCGATTCTGGTTGCTATGACTGATAAATACAAGAACGAAGATATCACTACTATCGACGGAGTAAAGATTGACTTTGCTAATGAATGGGTACACTTGAGAAAATCAAATACAGAACCTATTATCCGCATTTATACTGAGGCGCCTGCACAAGCTCAGGCTGATACGCTGGCTTTAAGAATTATTGATGAAATAAAAGCAGTAGCTGGAATATAAAATAGCCGTGTTTAAAATATAAAACCCCTTTCAAAGTTGTATTTTGTAAAGGGGTTTTGTTTTTTGTTTCTTGTATTTAAAAAATGCAGATTGGAAGTTAAGCTTAATATGTATTGTCAAAAGTTTAATCCCATGTATTCGATGAAGAAACTGCCATTTTGCCACCACCAGTAAAGAAAAGTGCTAGTGCGCCAAATAGGTATAAACCCAATAATTCTAATTGCCAACCTCCATTTTCGTTTAATAAAAACAGATTTGCTGTGTGTACTAAGAAAAAAGCAAATAAAGTACCGATCACATATACGGCAGCCGCTAATCGGGTTCTGTATCCAACAAGGATTAGTAGGGGAGCAAGAATTTCGGTGATATAAACGCCGTAGGCAAGAAAAGAAGGTAATCCTTTTCCAGACAACATACCTTCTATAAAGGATACATCTCCTAATTTGGCAATTCCGTGAAGTAACATAAGTCCTCCAACCACAATACGAAGGATTAACAATCCCAAATCAGTATTTTTATTCATAGTTTTTGTTTTATGTAATGTATTTAAAACATAGTGTAGTTCAGTTACACCGCAACATTTATT
Source organism: Flavobacterium sp. ACAM 123 (assembly GCF_000264055.1). Lineage (GTDB taxonomy): Bacteria > Bacteroidota > Bacteroidia > Flavobacteriales > Flavobacteriaceae > Flavobacterium. The sequence continues at coordinate 35,504 of NZ_AJXL01000022.1, forward strand.
TTGTTTCTCAAATATATGATATTTTTAAAAGCGACGTAGCTCTTTACTTATGAAATGTATTAATTTCTGATTTTCAATACAAATAAAACCCTTTTACAGCTGAAATTAAAAAGGTTTTTTTCTAAATCGGTGATGATATATTTGTAGCTAAAAATTAACTCGAAAACTTACATTGGGAGTCATACCCAAAGATTTATTGTTTACGGTAACAGTATTGCTACTCTTGTTCGGGTCCACTTTGTAGTAGCGGTTGATGACATTGTCTTCATTAGTGATATTGATCACTCCACCGCGTAGGGTTGCTTTAATGGCTGTGTTAAAATTGAAATTGTAGCTAAAAGATGCATCTAATCGCATAAAATCATCGAGATTTTGACTATTAGGTGCGCCATAATTAACCATGGTATTATTACCACTACGTACCGTTTCATTGCCTTTAATAGGACGAGTGTACGGTTGTCCATTGCGCCAAATTCCTCCCACCGAAATTTTCAGATTGTTGAGAATATTATAATTGAATCCGAGCGAGGCAGAGTGCCGAATGTCTACATTGTTAGGGAAAGTAGAAGGAGTAAAGGAATCAAACTCATAGTCGTTAATGCTGTACGTATAACTAACCCAGGTACTGAATCTTCTTGCCGTTTTGTTAGCCAGAAATTCGATTCCTTTAGCAGTGTAACTTCCAAACGCATTTTTGTATTGAAAATTATTATAAAATCCTTGATTTGAAGCTGTAATGCCATCGACAATTTTGTAAAATCCTGTCAGTTCAACATTTAATTTATTTCGCTTGAACTCAACTCCAAAAGAGCCTTGCTTGCTAGTTGCGATTGGGATGTCCTTGTTATTAACTAAAACCCAGCGTCTTTTTTCTACACCGAGGAAGTCGTCTTCAAAATCGATGATTTGAGTCGTGGTTTGATTTTTAAACTCTCCTTCTAATTTTAAAGCAAATTGCTTCGATACCTGTTGCCGGAAATTAATACGAGGTTCTACTAGTAATTTGTCGAATTTTCCAAAATAATTTAAACGTGTTCCCAATCTTAAGTAGGTGTTATTCTTGTTGTACTCTGCTTCCGCAAAGACGGCATGATTGAGTAATACGTCTTTTTTAGTGCTAGAATAGGAGGGAGCGCTTACGGTAGTTTGGTTGAGCATTCCAGTTTCATTAACCTGATACCCTAATAATAAACTAAGGTTAGAATTTGCTTTATAATATGCATTCAGCTTGGTTCCTGTTTCAAGTACTTCATTAGCTTCGGTCAGTAGCTGGTCTGTTGGGACGCGATAATCGGTAGCGTCAATATTGTATTTGGAAAAATAAGTGACTAGTTCTGTACTAAAGTTGTCAGTCCATTTGGCTTTCCAACTTCCTCCGTACCCCATGTTCTTTTGCAAAAGCTGGCTGACCTTGGATTCGCTCTGGTCGCTGTTCGAATATTCAGCATAGTTCAAGGCGTTATTGATTCCGATTATGTTCGCTCTAAAGCTGTGCTTGTCGTTTAAGTCGAATAGTAATTTAGCGGTATAATCATAAAAATAGAAATCAGAGTTGGTACTTTTATCGGCACTGTCGGCATTAATTTCTGTATCTTGAAAACTTCTTTGGTAATAGTTGGCAAAAGTGGGAGTATTAATTAAATCAGTTAGAGAACGACGTGCAGAGATATCCAACTCGAGATTCTTAGCTAACGGAATTTCTACAAAGGCATCGGTACTGATTAGATTGACACCGCCGCCACCTGAAACAGCAGTACCTATTTTGTCATTAGTAGTCATATCGATAGTACTCGAAACCCCGTCGCTAAAGGCGGCGCTGGTTCCATTTTTACTTACCGTGACTTTATTAGTTACGTTAGGATTGTAGGCGGAAATTAAACCAAAAAAGTGCCCGGAATGGTACATTTTTATATTGTCCCAAAGCATTAAGTTCTGGTCGTTGGTTCCTCCGCGGACATTTATATTAGCAATACTTTCATTTGTGCTTTCCACTCCTGGCAAAGCCTGTATGGACTGCAGCACATCGGGATCTACGAGCCCGGGAAGAATACCAAACTTTTTAGTGTTTAAAACCGTGCTTCCGTCTATATATTTCTGTAATCCTGGTGTTAGGTAAACATTTATCAATACTTGATTGAGTTCTTCCTTGGAAGGTTTTAGAAAAATTTTCTTACACTTGTTTTCAGCAGAAAACAATTCATTCGCGGTAAATTGACTGGATTCGTAACCTATAAATGAAATGGTAATAGTAGCGTCGAGGGCTACATTATTTAGATTAAAAGCACCGTTTTTTGCAGTAATGGTTTTACTGGAACTGTTGTCAACGCCCACAGTTGCTCCTGATAGCTGTGCCTGAGAATCCTGAGCTTGTACGATACCACAAATAGGGAATATTTTGTTCAATACGGAAACCGTTACGTAGCGATAGTCCAGCGCTTTAAAGTTTAAAAGCACCTTAGAGTTGAGGTACGCTATCGTTTGCTGAAGCGTTAGTTCAGTAGCTGGTTTTTCGATAGTAATAGCGATTACATCTTCTACGGCATAAGAGAATTTAACATTAAACTGTTGTTCAATGTTGGCCATGACCGTCGTTAAAGCGATTTTATTGGTTGCTGTTTGTGCCTGACCGATGGTTGCCGTGCATACCATTAAATAAAGAATCCATTTATTCATATTTATAGAATACGATAGTTTTGCCTTCTATTTTGTAACTTAACTTTAAAGGAATGGTCACTGCTTCCAAAGCGATTTTTTGATTGTTATGGGTAAAACTTCCCGTAAACAACTTAGAAGTATCAACATCATCTGCCTTGATTTTAATATCGTATTGGCGCTCTAATTCCGCTATGACTTGGTCCAAAGGAATTCCTGTAAAACTCGATTCCTGTTGCATCCACGATGGATTTTCTGCAGCAGAATCATCGACGGCTTCAATTTGCTTATTCACAACTCTAAACGTTTTTCCGGGGGGTAATTTAACGATTTCATTATTATAGGTTACGCTTACTAATCCTTCGTAACAACTTACTTCATAATAATTATTACGTTGTTTTACATTAAAATGAGTTCCCAGTACTGTTACAACACCATCAGCAGTTTGTACGCTGAAGGTTTCTCCTTTTTGCACCTGAAAATAGGCTTCTCCGTTAAGGGTTAAATCCCGGTTGTTTTTCCATTTTTTTTCATTGAAGGTGATTTTTGAAGCGGCATTCAGTAAAACTTCGGAGTTATCGGGCAATCGGAACATTTTTGTTTGAGCAATTCCGGTTTCGTAGGATTGAATGTTGTTAAGAAACAGAAAATAAGAGGAGGTAAGCAGTATTGCTAAAACCGCCGCTGCCTTAAAAAAGGCTTTGAAGTTTAGCGTTCGTACTTTTGTTTCTTGTTTCGAAAGAGATTTGGTTTTGAAGGCCGCTAATGCCGCCTGTGCATCTATCTTTGGACTTTCAAGATGCGAAGCATAATACGCTATTTTTTCAAGCGTGACAAAACCTTCAGATTTTTTTAAATCTTCGATTTCCTGACTTGAAAGTTCGCCGTTAAGCCACTTTATTATTTCTTTTTCGTTTTTCATTTTCAACTCTATATGTATAAGACAATTTCAATTCGATTTACCCTACTATTAATCAAAGAATTATATGTTTTCTATTTGCTCTTTCAAAATTTTAAGTGCTGCCGACATTCTTTTTTCAACTGCTTTCTGCGAAATATCTAGCAATTCGGCTATTTCTCGGTATTTTTTTCCATCAATCCGATTCATTAAGAATACTTCGCGTTGTGCTTCACTTAAAGAGGCGATCGCATTTTGCAGTTTCACTTTGAACTCTTCTTCTTCAAATAAATACTCTGGGCTTTGATTTGTCGTGTCTAAATTAGGCGTCTCTTTGGCGAAAGCCATCACTACTTTATTGTGTTTTATAGTATTTAGAAATAAATTATTTACCGTAGTGAGTAAATAGGTCTTGACTTTGCTGAAATCAATCTGGGAACAATTTTCCCAAATTTTCGCAAAAGCGTCTTGAACAAGGTCTAAGGCAGCATCACTGTCGCCACATTTATAGTAGGCAAAATTAGTAGCTGACTGTACGTTCTTAATATAAAAGTCACTAAAATGTTGCTCTTCGCAAAGGTTTTTATCTCCGTTATTCATTTATAGTAGGTTCATTGAATGGGCTGTAAATGTAATTTTTTTTAAACAACGGTAAGACTGGATTAAATTTAATTTTTTTTTAAAAAATTTAAAACATTGATTTAAAGATGTTTATGGAGATATTTATTTTTTTATTAAAAAGGAGAGTAGGGTAAATTTAATGTTGGTTGTCTTACTAACAGAATGGCGAATCAATCATCGCTGTATAACATTAGAAAAACATTAAATTTGTAAATTATGAAAAGATTAAAAACGATTACCGGAATTGCATTGATGGCTATATTAGGTCTCACATCATGCCAAAGTGAAGTAGATGACGTACAAGGAGAGAATCCAAATACAAACGCGGCTAATTCGACAACTGCAAATAACCTGAAACGTACTTCAATGTACGATGGTTCATTTGATGATTTTATTGACGGCGCTTCTTGTTCCTCTATTTTATTGCCCGCTACCGCAATAGTTAACGGGACTAGGGTTACTCTTTTTAGCCAACTGGATTACCAACAAGCGATTACTATTTTAGGTCGATTTAACAATGACCAGGATTCAGTAGTGCTTCAATTTCCATTGCGCGTCAAAACAAGTAACTATACGGAAGTTATGGCAAACAATCAAACGGAGTACAATGCGATCCTTAATACATGTAGCCAAGCAGAAGCATCAGGTCAAGGGGCTATTACTTCATTAAACATTAACTTCCCTATTACAATTTTAACTTATAATGTAAGTTTACAACAAACAGGGAGCGTGGTTATCACATCCGAGAAGCAATTGTTTACGTATATAAGTAATGTAAGCAGCACCGAGTTATTTTCAGTAAACTACCCGATTACAGTTACACTCGCTGGAGGTACAGATGCAACGGTTAATAGTGATGCTGAGTTGCAATCGAATATCAATGCTTCTCTTGCAACGCAAGCAACAATAACGCAAGCAGAACAAAATGCGAAAAAACTGGAAACTATTTTAGTTAACGGTATGTTTAAAGTACAGTCATTTGTTACTGCAGGCACAGATTCGGCAAACAATTATAAAGATAATACAGTAGATTTTGCAAATGATTGGACAATGAAAGCAAGTACTGCTTTAGTGAATACGGCAACAGGGACTTATACAGTAAGTTCAGAGGCAGATGTATTTCTAAAATTGAATTTCACAGGATTTACTTCTTTTAGCTTATTGAATAATACATGGAAAGTAGTGAGCTACAGTACATCCTCAATAACGTTACAAAGTAAAACAAATGCTGCTGTGACCTTAGTGTTAGGACAAATATAATTCGAGACATTCGGTTTAAAAATAAAGGATTTGATTTAAAACAGCAACAGTAAACGGTTGCTGTTTTTAAAAAAGGAGATTCATAAAAAAGAATAAAAATGAAAAAAAGAATTGCAGTAGTAACGATGACCTTTATCTTATTAGTTTCCTGTTCAAAAGAGGACAGTACAGACACTATTTCAGTTGACGGATATTCAATCACTAATAATAAAAAAGCAACGGGAAGTTCGTCCCATGATTTATTATCTGCGGATACTTATAAAAGCATGGTAATCGAAGTGGTTTATGTGGAGGGGTATGAACCATCAGCGACTGCAATTAATAATTTCACTTCTTTTTTGAATGCTAGATCCAATAAACCAGGAGGTATAACAGTTGTGAAAAGATCGATTGCTTCGCCTGGGAAAGCCACTTTTACCAATAAAGAAATTGTAGCTATCGAAGACGCTAATAGAACGAAATACAACTCTGCAAACCAAATTGCGGTATGGGCACTTTTTATTGATGGAGCATCCGCTTCTGACTCAGGGAATAGCTATGTTTTAGGAACTGCTTATAGAAATACGTCCTTTGTAATTTATGAGAAGACGATTCATGGTTTAAGCGATAGTCCTTTTGAACCCAACAGATCTCTGTTTGAAACAACGACTATTACACATGAATTTGGTCATATTCTTGGACTTACGAATTTAGGAGCACCTTTACAAAGCAACCATGAAGACGCAGAGCATGAAAAACATTGTAATGTCAAAAGTTGTTTAATGTATTGGTCTGCAGAATCAGGAAGTGGAGTTGCTAATATGGTTTCAGGAGGTTCAGCCCCGAAACTAGACGCCCAATGTTTAGCAGATCTTAAAGCAAATGGAGGGAAATAGAAGAACACAATAAAGTCGCTGGGTATTTTTATTAAAAAAGGCAATGTGTTTTATCCTGAACTGGTTTCGGGAGATGTTCTTTGTGCAATAGCTTATCGATACATTTCAAAAACAAAAAAGTCCTAACATTCGAGGTGTCGTCGAACAATTTCTTCGATGCTAAGTTACTCACAGTGGAGGTGTCGAGAATTGTTTTTAATTATTGGCCCTAACGGTCAAACATAAACAAGAAAAACATGAAAACAATATATAGTACACTCGCTTTTTTAGTGGGTATAGCTACATCAGGACACGCACAGGATGCAGCAACGCATCAGTCAAACGCGGGTATAAAAGGAGGGTATAGCTTAGCGGCCGTAAGTTTTGATGGTGACGGAGAAACGGGGCAACGCCACGGGTTTCACATAGGGGTCTATGGCGAGTCATTTATTAGCGAAAGCTTTTCGATCCAACCCGAACTCCTGTATTCTCAACAAGGCTATGAAATTAAAGATGCTAATGGTACGTTTACCCAAAAACTAGATTATATCAATTTACCAATAGTACTAAAAGTCTATCCGTCTAAAAACTTCTTCATAGAAGCAGGTCCACAAATAGGATTGGCTATTTCTCATAAAGAAGAATACGATGGCTTGTTTAGCAGTTCCCAGGAATATGATCCCAATAATTTTGACTGGGGGATAAACTTTGGAGGAGGTTTCAAAACTAATTCCGGAATCAGTTTAGGAGTACGTTACCACTTAGGCCTGGGAGATTTGTATGATCAAGGAAAAGCACACAACCGAGTTTGGCAATTTTCAGTTGGATTTGATTTGTAAATCGCGACGTTTTTATACTAAAAATACGCCCTTTCAGAGTAGTACTTTGAAAGGGCGTATTTTGTGTTTCGAACAAGTAATTTTTGTGGAAGTAGCTGTTACTGATTGTAAAAGACAATTCATCTCGATTGCAGATTCCCAAAAAATACAATATCTTTACTACCAAATAATGATGAGAATGACGACCAAAGAGAATCCAACCCAGTTAGAACAGTATTTCCAACAATTTCGTAAGAATATCATCGGAATCAATCAAGACTTCACTTCTCCGTACGGGAAACAACAAATTATCTATACGGATTGGACAGCCAGTGGTCGTTTGTACCGTCCTATTGAGGAAAAATTAATGAATGAGTTTGGTCCCTTTGTTGCCAATACGCATACGGAGACTACGGTTTCTGGTACAGCGATGACTAAAGCTTACCATCATTCCAGAAGTATTATTAAAAAGCATGTCAATGCGAATAGTGACGATGTGCTTATTACGGACGGAACGGGAATGACAGGGGTAGTAAATAAATTCCAACGTATTCTAGGATTAAAAGTGCCAGAGAACCTGAAAGACTATATAAACGTACCTGGAGATAAAAAACCTGTTGTTTTTATTTCGCATATGGAACACCATTCGAATCAAACTTCTTGGTTAGAAACGATTGCTGATGTTGTGGTTATTCCCTCTACTGAGGATGGATTATTTAGTGTAAAAAATTTAGAAATACTTTTAGAAAAATACAAAGACCGTAGTTTTAAAATCGCGTCAATTACTTCCTGCTCTAATGTAACTGGTATACGAACGCCTTATCACGAGGTAGCAAAAGTAATGCATCAACATCACGGCCTTTGCTTTGTTGATTTTGCTTGTTCGGGACCTTATGTACCAATAAACATGCACCCTGAAGACTCCGAAAGTTATTTAGATGCCATTTTCTTTTCGCCCCATAAATTTCTTGGCGGACCTGGAACTTGTGGTGTTTTAGTATTCAATAAAAAATTATATCAAAACTTAGTACCTGATAATCCTGGAGGAGGGACAGTTTCTTGGACTAATCCGTGGGGCGGACATAAGTATGTTGATAACATTGAAGATAGAGAAGACGGAGGAACTCCTGGTTTTTTGCAGGTAATTAAGGCTGCTCTTGTTATTCAGTTAAAAGAGCAGATGGGGATTGATAATATAATGAAGAGAGAACATGAAATTGTAGATTATATCTTCTCTGAATTAGGCGCTGTTTCAAATATTAAAATTTTGGCAGGGCAGCACCAAGATCGATTAGGTGTTATTTCTTTCTATGTGGATGATTTGCATTTTAATTTGGGCGTAAAGTTATTGAACGATAAATTCGGAATACAAACTCGTGGCGGATGTAGTTGTGCCGGAACTTACGGACATTTTTTATTGCACGTAGATCAGGAAACGTCCCATAAATTGATAGACGAAATTACTTTAGGTGATTTAATTAGAAAGCCGGGTTGGATTAGAATGTCTGTTCATCCTACAACAACAAATGCCGAGATTGAATTGGTGTGCAACAGTATTACAGCTTTGGCCGAAAACCATAAAACATGGGCCTTGGATTATACTTATAGTAGAGATACTAATGAGTTTATCCACAAAGAGGTACAGCCGTTAGAAGATGAATTGGTTAAAGGTTGGTTTACACTTTAAGATACAAAAAAAGCTGTTTTTATTATAAAAAAGACCTTACTAGA
>NZ_AJXL01000023.1 GCF_000264055.1 Flavobacterium sp. ACAM 123
TTTTTATATAATCTTTTTTATAACTCTAAGTTTGTGGGTATGCTTATTTATTTCAGCATTATAAATCCCCAAATGATCTAATCTGTCAATTCTTACTTTTCCACTTGCATGGATAATATAGTTATCTTCCATGATAATACCCACGTGAATAATGCTGCCTTCGTCATTATCAAAAAAAGCCAAATCACCTGGTTCGCTCTCTTCGATAAAACTCAAAGCTTCTCCTTGAGTAGCTTGTTGCGATGCATCCCTTAATAACTTGTAACCATTAAGTTTGTAAACCATTTGAGTAAAACCAGAACAGTCAATTCCAAAGGGCGTTTTTCCACCCCAAAGATAAGGAGCGTTTAGATAGAGAAACGCAGTGTTTAGAAGGTGTTTTTTGTCTTTGATACCATTGACTTTAGTTCCTTCAAAATCAAATCCACTTGTATTGATTGTATCGTCGATGAGAAACCCAATAGAAGCTCCTAAAGGGATAGGCATTAACAGATTAGAAGGTCCGGTAACGTATTCTATTAAATCAGAATTTAAAATGATTGGTTCTTCAGAAAGTTGATTGAAGTTTGATTCAGAAATACCTTGATATTGTTTCGAATCCACCCAGCCCTCGTACCCATCAAAATACATTTTGATGCGAGACCATTGTTTCTGTTGTTCTAAAATTTCAAAATGTTCACCAAATAAAACTTGAGAAACGATTTCGCTTCTATCATTGGGTTCAAACCGAAGTGGGATTATAGCCAGATTACAAATTCCGAACATTTATGTAAAATTATGAGTTAAGAGTTATGAGTTATAAGCAGTAAGCCTTATAACTCATAATCCATAATTAATTATATTCTTTCTATAACAACTGCAGAAGCGCCGCCTCCGCCATTACATATGGCAGCAGCTCCAATTTTTGCATTGTTTTGTTCTAACACATTCAATAATGTTACAATGATTCGCGCTCCTGAACAACCCAACGGATGTCCTAATGAAACCGCTCCTCCATTTACATTTACTTTATCGTTGTCTAACCCCAAAATTTTAGAATTTGCAAGTCCCACCACTGCGAATGCCTCATTAAATTCAAAATAATCAACATCATTGATAGATATACCTGCTTTGTCTAATGCTTTAGGTACCGCTTTTGCTGGACTTGTTGTGAACCATTTTGGCTCTTGTGCCGCATCGGCGTAACTTTTGATGAATGCGAGAGGTTTTAGACCTAATGCTAGTGCTTTTTCTTCACTCATAAGTATTATAGCTGCAGCTCCATCATTTATTGTTGATGCATTTGCCGCAGTTACAGTTCCTTCTTTTGAAAAGACAGCGTTTAACGTTGGAATCTTGTCCATTTTGACATTCGTGAATTCTTCATCTTTGGATACTATAATTGGATCTCCTTTTCGTTGAGGAACTGAAACCGGAACAACTTCGTTATCAAATTTACCATCTTCCCAAGCTTTTGCTGAACGCTTGTATGATTGAATTGCGTAGTTATCTTGGTCTTCTCTAGTAAATTCATATTCAGAAGCGCACAAGTCTGCACAAACGCCCATAGCGTTATTGTCGTAGGCGTCAACAAGACCGTCCTTTTGCATTCCGTCAACCATAGTAGAAGGACCAAATTTTGTTCCATTTCTCAAATTCATGTAGTGAGGAATTAAACTCATGTTTTCCATACCTCCTGCAACAACGATTTCGGCATCCCCACATTGTATGGCCTGTGCTGCCAGCATTACTGATTTCATGCCTGATGCGCACACTTTATTTATGGTTGTACAAGTAACGGTGTTAGGTAAACCTGCAAAAAGCGCAGCCTGGCGGGCAGGAGCTTGTCCTGTTCCGGCCTGAACTACATTACCCATATAAACTTCATCAACTAAATTTGGATCTAACTTTATTCTATCTAAAGCTCCTTTGATGGCTATTGCACCTAATCTTGGAGCGGGTACTGTAGATAATCCCCCCATAAAACTTCCGATAGGTGTTCTAACGGCAGAAACGATAACGACTCTTTTGTTCATGATATTTACAATGTTGGTTTATGTAGCAAATTTAATCATTTTAAAACAAATTTTGATTTTGATTTGAGGATTATATTTTTTCAAAATAAAAACGATTTTTATTTATAGCTATATGTTTGATTGTGAACTCTTTTTATAAAAATGTACAAAAACATTAAAAAAAAAGCTCTGAAATAGTTGTGAGTAATGCAATGAAGTGTTACATTTGCAACCGCAAAAAGGACATGTTTTCTTTGAGCTTGGAGGGGTGCCAGAGTGGTAATGGAGCAGTTTGCTAAACTGTCACCGAGCAATCGGTGCCAGGGTTCGAGTCCCTGTCCCTCCGCTTAGTAATTTTTTTAGGAAATATATTATATTCCATTTACAAAGCTTTTGTTCAAGCAATGTTGACAAGAATTATTAGATTGATGAAATGTTTTTTTCGGGGTGTAGCGTAGCTCGGTTATCGCGCCTGCTTTGGGAGCAGGAGGCCGCAGGTTCGAATCCTGCCACCCCGACTAATATTTTTTAAATGAGCAATGGAGGCATAGCTCAGCTGGATAGAGCACCTGCCTTCTAAGCAGGCGGTCGAAGGTTCGAATCCTTCTGCCTTCACTTAAACGACACTAGTAATAGTGTCGTTTTTTTGTATATAATAGTTTCAAATGTTTTAATTTTGTAAAAAAAAAAGCATCAAATGATCTTTAAAAATAAATTTTGCTTTCTATTTGTTTTACTTTTTGCCATAGTTTCGTGTAAGTCTCAAGTGCATAATAGCGTAATGAAACAAGTTAACGCTGCGGTTTTGAATGATACTACATTTGTGAACTTGAAAGAGTACAGCGACGATTTCGTATATGATATGAAATATGCAACTGAAGATAACTTTTTAAAAGCAAAAGTATACGATTGTGCGGAGTGTTATTTGCGGCTGAAAACAGTTGTCGCTTTAGTGGAAGCCAATAAAGAATTTACTAAAAAAGGATATCGAATTAAACTTTTTGATTGTTACAGACCTCTGGATATTCAAAAAAAAATGTGGAAAATTGTTTCTAATCCACAATATGTTGCTGACCCAACCAAAGGTTCCATTCACAATAGAGGAGGAGCAGTAGACATTACTTTAATTGATGCTTATGGTGCCGAATTAGATATGGGTACTACATTTGACTTTTTCGGGGTTGAAGCCAGCCATAGTTATACAAAGCTTTCTGAAAAAGTGAAAGAAAACAGGTTGTTATTAAAAAGTATAATGACTACCGCAAATTTTAATTCCTTTGATTCAGAATGGTGGCACTACAATTTAAAATCGGCGCTGAAAGACAAAGTCTCTAATGTAAAATGGGATTGCGAGTAATCTACTCGATACATCCTAAATTAGTAATAAAATAGTTCTCGGGCTGGTATATTTCATTATTCAATTCTGATTGAAATTCTTTTTTAAGCACATAATCTTCAGTTTCGGTCAAGTATTTGATTCTCATCATGGAAACGGGAGAGCTTTTTAGCTCTTCAAAACTACCTTTTACAAACATAAAGGATCCCGTTGTGACTCTATTGTCAAATCCGTTGTCGTCTCGCACCATGGTGCCACAATTTTCTTCATCAATGTGTAATAACGTTACTATTTTTCCATTGTGTAATTGGAAATACAGTTTCGAATTTTTATCAAAACAATTTGCTTTCAAAAAGCCTTTACTTTTTTGAATAAGTTGAACATTTAATGTAGGTAGATCATCTGTTAATGCTAAAGAATAGAAAATATAACTCGAATTTCCTGCAAAATTTTTCTCAGAGATCATGTATTCCCTTGTTGATTTATAAGTTCCTATAGAGTCACTAACGTTTGCGCTATAGTCGCATGGTGCTTGGGCAAAAAGAGTACCGGCCAGGAATAAGAATACTAGTATAATGAGCTGTTTCATTTTTATTATATTTTGTTGCAAATTAAAACAATTTTATTGTTATTTTCATCAGTAGTGAAAAAACAATAACTAGTTCCCCCATCTTTTATTTTCCATTTTTTACGAATATTTTCAACTGTATCCGGAAAATTTCTAATTGTGACATTTGCTTTTTTATCTTGTAAAAAAGTTTTCATTTCGACTTTATTGTAGGTAATACAATTTTTGATTTCAAAAATTCTTCCTGGGAATGAAATTAAATTAGTTGAAGTGTACAAATGAGAATGTTTTTGCAGCTTGTTTAAGGTATAGAAAGTGCCTATTTCATCGAATCCTCCTGATTTCATTATAGCACTATTCGGCTCATATAAATACTTTTGTGGCGCGCTGTAGTTTGATGTCTGATATTGATTATTCCATATAAAATCAAAAGACTCTGTTTTGTCTTTCAATAGGTTGATTGTTTTGATCTCAATTTTCCCTACATAGTTTTTATGTAATTCCCATAGCAGTTCTTTTACATCGTTCTCCAAAGCCACAATATGAATGGTTTTTATATTTCGTAATTCTAATACACCTGCTGAAATATCGAGTAAAGGAGCCGTCTTTATTAAAATAGCGTCCGAATTTTTAAAATAGTTATCAAGATTATCTGGAACGTTAGGCAAACAATCTTTAAGCATAAATACTTTGCCTTTAGCATCATTGCGTCTGGAAGGATCGATATAAATCCAATCCCATTTTCGGTTAAGGGACTGTAAAGTATTTAAGCTGTCTCCAGCGTGGCAAGCGATATTAGTTACATCTAGCTGCATGTAATTGTGTGCTACAATTTCAGACAACTCTGGATTAATTTCGCAATGGGTAACCGCAGTGACTCTTTTTGAAAAGTAGTAATCATCTACACCAAAACCGCCGGTAAGGTCGATCAAAGTGCCACCGGAAACAATAGTGGATTTGTACAACGCCGTTCTTTCGGATGAAGTTTGTTCTATTGAAACCTTACTGGGGTAAACTATTTTTTCGGTCCTGAACCAATGGGGTAGTTTGTCTTTTGCTTTGGTTTTTGCTTCAATTTGATTTAAAATAGCAATCCATTCTACTCTTGGAAACGGATTTTTTTGTAATGCTAATTTTGCAATGCTGCTCCCAATATTCCGATCTATAAACTCTTGAATTTCAGAACTTAGTATGTTTAAATCCAAATTAAATGTTTTTAGTTAATAGTTGGATTATTTTATTTTCTGGAAAAAATTCTTTACCTATCACTTTTAGTATTGTATAAAGAGGAACCGCTGCGATCATGCCTAAAATACCAAAAAGGAAACCTGCAATAAGTATCACAAGAAATATTTCTAGTGGATGAGAACTAACACTTTTAGAAAAAATAATAGGTTGAGATAGATTGTTATCAATAATTTGAACAATCCAAAAACCAATCAAAACATATATTGTGGTAGGTAGAATTTCTGTCTGAAAATCACTCCCTAAATTACTCAACATCGTTAAAACTGCTGCTAAAACAGAGGCAATTAGAGGACCGATGTAAGGGATGATATTTAAAATAGCACATAAGAAACCAATGATAAATGCATTAGGAACACCAAAAATCAGTAGTACGGTAATGTAACAGATAAATACAATAAATAATTGTAGCAATAAGCCCAGAAAATAACGTGATAATAAAGAATTAATTTTTTCTAAAGAATTCAGCGCTTGATCTTCATGGCCGTCCGGAATTAATTTTTTTGCTCTTGTAATAAATGAGTGGCGCTCTTTTAGAAAGAAAAAAGTTATAAACAAGACAGATCCTAGGCCCATTCCGAAGCTGCTGATGGTTGCCACTATTGCATTTAAAAAATTAGGGATAATATTGAAATTCATTTTAGAGCTAATATCTACGGCTTTCAGTATTTTTGATGAATCGATATGATGATTCTCTAAAAAAATTCTTATTTGGTCAATTAATTGAAGGGTTTGTTGCTCAATAGCACCTGTGTTTAACAGTGATAAGTTTTGACTTTGGGCTAAAATTAGTGGAATAAACATCATGAGAAAGCCAGCTATAATTATCACGAAAATGAATAACGTGGCAATGGTCGCAAAAACATGATTAAATTTTAATCTTCTTCTAAAGAAATCTAAAATTGGATTTCCAATTAGAGTAAGGATTAAAGCGACTATAAGGTATATTAATACGGATTGAATTTGGTATAGAAAATAAAGAAGTAGAGCAGTTAAGACTATTACGGTAATTGCCCTTAAAATTCCGTTTGCTATAGTTTTTGATGTAACCATTTAAATTTATTAGAATATAAAGATAAAAAAAACTCGCTAACAAGTAGCGAGTTTTAGTATTCTTATTTTTATTAAATATTAGATTCCGAAAGCAGCTCTTGCACCACCAGAAACAAATACGGCATCCATTCTTGATTTTTGTCCATTTGTAAACATATACATACCTGGATCGTCAGTGTAGTCCATGTAGTTCATAGTCATTTCTACCGGAGTTCCAGCACAAGTACTGTAATGAGGATAAGCTGGTATACCATAGTTTGCAGTATTGTGAGTAGGTGTATCGTCTACGAAATCATTTCCACAAGTAGCATCTCCCCAAATGTGACGTAGGTTCATCCAGTGTCCCACTTCATGAGTAGCAGTTCTTCCTAAATTATAAGGAGCATTAGCAAATCCTGACAGTCCAAAGTATTTAGAATCCATTACTACACCATCCGTATCTGGATTTCCACCAGGAAATTGTGCGTATCCTAAGATACCTCCACCAATTGTACAAACCCACATATTCAATTTATTGTCTGGAGAAGTTGCGTCAATACCTCCTCTTTTTCCATTTTTCATTACATCTCTTGTTCCCCAAGATCTCTTTTTCGTTGATTTTCTGTTGATCGTTTCTAAAACGAAGCTGATTCCAACATTTGCTTTATCTCCAGAGAATAATGTAGGCACTGAATTATAATCAGAATTTGCACCATTGAAATCATCATTTAGAACATCGATTTGTGACTGAATTTGTGCATCTGAAATGTTTTCATCAGCAGTGTTGTACAATACGTTTACTACAACGGGAATTTCTACTTTGCCGTTCACTAAACGACCTGTTAACATTGCATTTTGAGTAAAAGCTTCAATTTTGTTCATTCGAATTGCCAATGTAGGGTCGGCAGCTAATTGTGCGGCCAATACTTCTTGAGTTGCACAACCTCGTTTGTTAATTGTATTTGTTGCTAATTCAGCGGATTCTGTTTGGTCATTTTGACATGAAAAGAGCATCATAAATGCCGCGGCGGATAAAATAATTTTTTTCATAATAGAGTTGTTATAAATAATTGGTTTTGGTTAATAATACCCCAATTTTATAACATTTTATTCAAAAATAAAAATTTTCAGCAATAAAAATATGCTATTTCATTTAAAAAATAGTTCTCATTGACTATTTTTCAATAGTAATTCTCTAGCTCTAAATTACGTTATCAGAAATTTATTTTATTTTAAATTTCAAAACCTTTTGGTAGTACTTTTTTGCATAGTAATTGTTTTGTCTTTTACTTTTAACAGTTTAGTATTCAGTTTTTTTACTGAACGAATTTATTTTTTCTGTAAGTTTATATTTTACTTTTGAGATATGTCACTATTTTCTTGCTCTAAAGTTGTTTTAGCCCATCTTACTTTAGAATGAATAAACTCTAATCAAATTTTTAATTTTTTTTTGAACCGCAAAATTTTTGGTCCGTTGCTGTCTTTTAGCTTTATTTTAATCTAATAATGTTCCTTTAGATTCAGTTTAGTAGTAGAAAAATTGATAAAATATGTTTTTATGCTATTTAATAGCAACTTTTATAAAAAATAATGTGAGGTTTTATTTTTAGGGAAGAATTTATCGTTTCGAGTATGTACGCAAAAGTGGCAGTAGATTCTACACTCAGCTCTTTTAGTTGTATTTATATTTTGGGATGTAAACATAAAAAACCCGCTAACAAGGAGCGGGTTTTTAAGATTCTAATTTTTATGAAAATTTAGATTCCAAAAGATGCTCTCGCACCACCTGAAACAAATAGAGCATCCATTCTTGCTTTTTGTCCATCAGTAAACATATACATTCCTCTATCGTCTGTGTAGTCCATATAGTTCATTGTCATTTCTACTGGAGTACCAGCACAAGTACTGTAATGAGGGTAAGCTGGAACACCATAATTAGCAGTATTGTGTGAAGGAGTATCAGAAACTAAGTCACTTCCACAAGTAGCGTCACCCCATATGTGACGTAAGTTCATCCAGTGACCCACTTCATGAGAGGCAGTCCTACCTAAGTTGTAAACTCCCGAAACTGTACCTGTACGTCCAAATGCGTTATTATCTATTACAATTCCATCAGTCGCTGCTGATCCACCAGGGAACTGAGCATATCCAAGGATACCACCCCCTAAATTACAAGACCACATGTTTAACACTGTTGTAGGAGAAGTAGGTGCGATTCCTTTGTTTGCCGTTTTCATAGCATCATTAGTAGAAAAGGAAGTCGTTCTTGTCGATTTTCTTACTATGTTCTGTAGTACAAATGTAATTCCAACGTTAGTAGCAACTCCAGAGAATAAAGCAGGAACGCTTCCGAAGTCAGCATTAGTAGCAGTAAAATCTTCGTTTAACACGTCAATTTGAGATTGAATTTGTGCATCAGAGATGTTTTCAGCCGCGGTTTTATACAATACGTTTACAACTACAGGAATTTCAATTTTTCCGTTAACTAAACGACCTGTTAATTTCGCTTTTTGAGTAAAGGCTTCAATTTCATTCATTCTTAACGCTAAAGTGGGGTCGGCTGCTAATTGGGCAGCAAGCACTTCTTGAGACGCGCAACCACGGTGCGCAATTGCATTAGTTGTTAGGCTTGTCGATTCTGACTGATCATTTTGACAAGAATAAAGCAGCGTCAATGCCATAACAGATAAAATAATTTTTTTCATAATACTTGTAGGTTTTGTTAGTTAATTGGATTATTAATCAATTAAGTGGCAATTTTATAACAAAAAAAGTAATAATCAAAATAAAATTAAAAAATAAATTAACAATAATTTAAGACCGCTTATTTAATGCGCTTTTTACAAGATTGAAAGAATAAATTTTTAGAATAAAACAACCTATGTCGGATATAATAATTTGCCTAATATTACTCTATTTTTTTCAAATGGGTCAATCGGTGTAATTTGTTAAAAATTAAATACTAATCTTTGAATTTCTTATCTCTGCTGTAATGGATTGAGAAATTGATTTTTTATATCGTAGCAAGTGCCTCCATTTAGGTCGGCCGTAACTTAAGTGGTGCTTTTTGTTGGCGTGATTATGCCTTCACTTGTCAATGCCTAAAAACTAAAATAGAGTTTGGGAGTGGCGATGCTACTGTGAAAATGCATTGGTATATTGTGATATGTCCTGCTTCCTTTTTTTAGTCCGTCTGTGATTTATCTAAAAAAAACAAGCTTTTTTTGGAAAAAAAAATAGAAATACGGCTAATTGATCTAAGAAATAGTTGTTTTGAAATTGTATTATAGCGTCTTTAATTAGCTGATCATTGTATTAATTGTTAAATAGGTAACTTATTATGTTTGCTCCCATTTTTAGTGCTTTTTCTCTGACCACTGCTGGATCGTTATGCACTTCTGGATCTTCCCAACCGTCACCTAAATCACATTCGAAAGTGTAAAGTAGTACAAGTCTGTTTTCTACGAAAATACCGAAGGCTTGTGGGCGTTTTCCCTCGTGTTCATGGATCTTGGGCAACCCACTGGAAAAGAGATAGGGTTTTTGAAATATAATATGATTTGCTGGTATTTCAACAAGTGGGTTGTTTGGGAATATTTTTTTTAGTTCTTTTCTAATGTATTGATCCATTCCATAATTATCATCAATGTGAAGAAAACCTCCAGCAATCATATACTTGTTTAAATTACTGACTTCGGCATCACTAAAAGCTACATTTCCATGTCCTGTCATGTGGATGAAGGGATAAGAAAATAAATCAGGACTACCCGGTTCCACCGTTGCGGGTTTTACATTTATTGTCGTATTAATATTTGCATTGCAGTATTTAATTAGATTAGGTAGCGAAGTGGGATTGGCATACCAATCCCCACCACCACTATATTTCACTAAAGCAATTTCTTGAGAAAAGGACGAGACTGTAATTAGTAGTAAAACAAAAAATATTTTTTTCATATGATAATATGTATTGTTTTTATAGCTTCTATCTAACTACAGTTTAGCTCTAATGCTTCTAAATGAATTTAGTTCTACCAGTTTCATAATTCTGTAGATAGAGTGTTAATCCTCATTTATAAACGCAACACTATGACAGGCGACTATTGCCGCGGTCTCCGTTCTTAATCTGGTATTTCCTAAAGATACGGGAATGTAGGCGTTATCAATCGCCATCGCGATTTCTTTTTCGGAAAAATCTCCTTCAGGACCTATCAGCATAGTCACATTATCATTGGCGTTCAAAACTGATTTCAATGTTTTTTTATCCGTTTCTTCACAATGTGCTATTAGTTGCAGTCCATCATTTTTACGCTTTAAAAAATCTTTCAAAGAAACAGCCTCATTTAATTTTGGAAGATATAATTCGTTGGACTGTTTCATGGCAGACAAAATAATTTTGTCAAATCGTTCATTATTAATGACTTTTCTTTCGGAGCGGTCGCATATAATGGGTGTAATTTCATGGATTCCTATTTCGGTTGCTTTCTCAAGAAACAATTCGTAGCGGTCATTCATCTTTGTAGGAGCGACAGCAAGGTGCAAATGATATTTTGATTTTGGCTTTTTTTCGAAAGAAAGAATTTTTACGGTGCATTTACTGTCAGAAGCCAAAGTGATTTCAGTTTCGAACAAATAACCTGAGCCATTGGTCACAAACAGTATATCAGTGTCCTTTTTACGTAAAACCTTTATAATATGTTTGCTTTCTACTTTGTCAAAAGAAAAGGTTTCGGTCGTTTCGTCTATATTTGGGGTATAAAATAGTTGCATAATTTAGAATTGAATTCGTGCTTTAGAGACTACAGCAGCAGTTTCAAATTGTTGTGATAAAAATTTTTGATAACCCACAATTCCAATCATCGCGGCATTATCTGTAGTGTATTCGAATTTTGGGACAAATGTTTTCCAATCGTATTTTTGTTCTGCATCCTTTATGGCTTTTCTAATTCCAGAATTAGCAGATACGCCGCCGCCTATGGCGATTTGCTTAATTCCAGTTTCTTTAACTGCTAACTTTAATTTATCCATTAATATTTCAACAATTGTATATTGGATAGAGGCACAAATATCATTAATGTTCTCTTTTATAAAATTAGGATTCTCTAATTTTTTCTTTTGTACAAAATATAATATAGCTGTTTTTAAGCCTGAAAAACTAAAGTTCAAACCTGGGACTTTGGGTTTAGTAAAAGCAAATGCCTTCGGATTTCCCACTTGAGCATGTTTATCAACTAAAGGACCACCAGGATAGGGAAGCCCAAGGATTTTTGCACTCTTGTCAAAGGCTTCGCCTACAGCGTCGTCTGTAGTTTCTCCAATGATAGTCATGTCAAAAAAGTCATTTACCTGTACAATTTGAGTGTGTCCGCCACTTATGGTTAAAGCCAGAAAAGGAAAACAAGGTTTTTCAAATCCTTCTTCATCTATAAAATGAGCTAAAATATGGGCTTGCATATGATTAACTGAAACAAGAGGAATAGCCAATGCTAAAGCCATTGATTTAGCAAAAGAACTTCCCACGAGAAGCGATCCCATTAATCCGGGACCTTGAGTAAAAGCTATTGCTGACAATTGTTCTTTGCTAATGTTTGCTTGGCGAAGCGCAGCATCGATAACAGGAACAATATTTTGCTGATGTGCACGAGAAGCTAATTCTGGTACAACGCCGCCATATTGGGCGTGAATGTGTTGATTTGCCACAACATTAGACAGTACTTTGTCGTTATGTAGGACGGCCGCTGCAGTGTCATCGCAGGAGCTTTCGATAGCAAGAATAAAAACCTCGGAATTTTGCATAAAAAGGCACAAATTTTGAATTATATTTACACACCGATTTTATTTTTTATAATTTTGCGGCGCAGCCAAAATTAAAGAATTTTTATTAAAGGTGTCGCTCTTTCCTTGGGCAAAATAATATTTTAGAATAAAAATAAAAAAATAATAGGTATCAAAAAATTTATTAAAATAATTTTTCGCTTTATTTCGGGGCTGCTTGTGCTTTTACTGATGCTGGGTATTGCTCTTTCGATACCTTATATTCAGACAAAAATAGCCCAGCATTTCACAAACAGCATTAATAAAGACTTTGGAACAAATATTTCCATTGATGCCGTACGTTTATCTGTTTTTGGCGGTGTGAAATTCAAGAATGTCTTAATATTGGATCATCATAAAGATACTTTAATCTTTTCTAAAATTGTAAATACTAATATATTAGAAGGCAAAAAAATTCTTGCGGGTGACTTAATTTTTGGAAATGTTAGACTTGATGGTTTGTTATTTAAAATTAAATTATATGAGAATGAAGATCAAACTAATTTAAATCAGTTTATAAATGCCTTCGATAGTGACAAACCCTCCACTAAAAAGTTTTTATTAAAAGTAGATAACGCTGACGTTACTGATGCTCATTTTAGTGTCATAGATGAAAATAAAGAAACTCCAGTTGACATTGATTTCACAAAATTAAATACGACTCTCAGTGATTTTTTACTCTACGGCCCAGACTTAAAGGCAAATATAGATAAAATGTCTTTTTTAGATCATCGGGGTTTGTATGTTGTAAATATGAGTGCTAATTTTACTTATTCTAAAAAGAAAATTCAATTTGGAAACCTTGATTTGTCTACTAAAGAATCGAAACTCAAGGCTAATGTAATTTTAAATTATAAGCCTGGTGATTTTTCAGATTTCACTGATAATGTAAAATTTGATGTTAAAATAAAACCATCTCAAATTGCTACCAATGATATCAGACACTTTTACAATGAATTAGGTAAAAATCAATTTTTCAAAATAAATGCTGATATAAAGGGGCCGTTAAATAACTTAAATATCAGAAATCTAAATTTAGCTGATTCAAGAAATACAAAGATTGATGGTTCAATAATTTTTAAAAATATTTTTGGCTCCAAAGATCAAAAATTTTATATGAACGGGAACTTTACTAGAATGTCAAGCAGCTATGATAATTTGGTGACAATACTTCCAAATATTCTAGGAAATAAATTACCAAAGGAACTAAAGAAATTAGGCAGATTTACTATTGTAGGTAATTCACAGCTAAGTGCCACTGCAATTGACGCTGATTTTTCTATGGTCACTGACTTAGGTATTGTGAAATCCTTTTTCAAGATGAAAAGTATTGATTTTATAGACAAAGCTTCTTACATGGGTAATGTTGTTTTAGAAAATTTCGATTTGGGGAACTTGTTAGATCGAAAAGATTTGGGGAAAATCACAATGAATATCGACATAGACGGTAAAGGCTTTACAGAAAAATATCTAAATACAGCTTTAAAAGGAGATGTTACTAAAATAGATTTCAAAAACTACACCTACACTAATCTTGTAGTGAATGGTAATTTTAAAGCGCCTAATTACAAAGGTCAGATTTCGATTAATGACCCCAATCTTATTATGAACTTTGACGGTTTATTGGATTTAACCAATAAAGAAAATAAATATGATTTTCATATTAATGTGGAAAATGCCGATTTCAATAAGTTGAAGTTAGTAAAAGATTCTGTTTCTTTATTTAAGGGAGATGTAGTGGTTCAGGTGACAGGCAATTCAATTGAAAATTTACAAGGGAACGTCTACATCACAGAAACTTCTTATCAAAATGGAAAAGACACTTATAAATTTGATGATTTTAACATCACCTCTAGTTTTGATACGGACAGGGTTCGAACAATTACCGTAAATTCTCCTGATATAATCGAGGGGGAAATTGTGGGGAAATTCCAGTTTAGTGAACTTGGGAATTTAATCAAGAACTCTTTGGGAAGCTTGTATACTAATTTTAAACCAGACAAAGTTAGTAAAGGACAGTTTTTGAAGTTTGATTTTAAGATTTACAGCAAAATTATTGAATTGTTTTATCCTGAAATTGCCATTGGATCGAATACCGCAGTAAAAGGAAATATAAAATCTGATACCCAAGAATTTAAACTGAAATTTAATTCGCCACAAATTGTAGCTTCCCAAAATACATTCGATAATGTCAGAGTGTCAATTGACAATAAAAACCCGCTGTTTAATGCATATATTGAATTGGATAGCATTAAGACTAAATATTATAAAGTACGTGATTTTAGTCTGATCAACATCACGATGAAGGATACTTTATTCTTCAGGTCAGAATTTAAAGGGGGACCAAAAGGAGAAGATTATTTTAATTTAAATTTGTACCACACCATTAATAAGGAAAACGATAATGTTGTAGGACTAAGTAAATCAGAAATGAAGTTCAAGGACTATCTGTGGTTTTTAAATGAAGAGGAAACACCTAACAACCAAATTGTTTTTGACAAGTCGTTTAAAAATTTTAAGATAGACGATATCATATTATCTCACGAGGAGCAGGCGATATCGCTCAAAGGAACTATAAAAGATAGAACAAATAAGGATTTAAAACTAAGTTTTAAAGATGTTAATCTCTACAAGATTACGCCAGAAAACAATCAATTTGTGTTTCAGGGAAATATAAACGGCGAAATTAGTTTTAAGCAAAATAAAGCGATATATAAGCCTACAGCGTCGCTGGTGATTGATCATTTGAACATAAATAAAACAGACCTGGGTGATTTAAAATTTGATATTGAGGGAGATCAAAATCTGGAAAAGTTTACAATAAATTCCTTCTTAGAAAACGAAAATTTTGAATCATTCAACACTTTTGGGAATTTCCAAATCATAGGGGATAAAACCGTTCTTGACATGAAACTGAAATTTGCTAAATTTGATTTAGGAATATTAAGTTCTTTGGGTGGGGACGTGATATCAAACATAAGAGGATTGGTCAGTGGCAATGCCACAATTCAGGGTAATTTAGAAAAGCCTGATATCAATGGGCGTTTGTATGTTGAAAAAGCCGGATTGACAATTCCTTATCTAAATGTTGATTATGAATTAAGTGACAGATCGGTAATCGATTTAGTTGGTCAAAAATTCTTGTTTAGAAATAATACATTGACAGATTCAAAATTTCAAACAAAGGGTACTTTAAATGGGAACATTGAGCACAATAATTTTGCAGATTGGAAACTGGATTTAGCGATAAGTGCTAAAAGACTACTTGTGCTAAATACGGTGGATAAGGAGGATGCGGCGTATTATGGCACTGCATTCATAGACGGTAGTGCAACTATTAAAGGGCCTACTAATGGGTTATTCATTCGAGTGGAGGCAAAATCAGAGAAAGGTACTGAGGTAAAAATACCTATAAATTATGCGGAGAGTGTAAGTGATAACTCTTTTGTTCATTTTTTAACTGCCAAAGAGAAGTACAACATCCAAATGGGAATTGTTGAAGATACGAGGAGATACAAGGGACTGGAGCTAGAGTTTGATCTTGATATCACGGACGATGCAGAAGTAGAAGTAATTTTAGATCGGGATTCAGGACATGGAATCAAGGGTAGAGGTTTTGGATCCTTGCTGTTTAAGATTAATACTTTAGGGAAATTCAATATGTGGGGCGATTTCCAGGCTTACGAAGGGTCCTATAATTTTAAATATGGGGGGTTAATTGATAAAAAATTCGATGTTAAAAAAGGCGGGTCTATTTCATGGGAAGGAAACCCAATGAAAGCACAACTGAATCTGGAAGCGGTATATAAGACAATTGCAAATCCTGCGGTATTATTAGAAAACTCATCATTTAATAGAAAAGTACCTGTAGAGGTAGTAATAGGAATTCGTGGGGATTTAGCCAGTCCAGAACCTGAATTTAATATTGAATTCCCTACGGTGAGCAGTGTATTAAAATCGGAGATTCAATATAAATTGAATGACAAAGATATCAGACAAACGCAAGCACTTTATTTACTGTCTACAGGAGGATTTTTAAGTCCCGAAGGAGTTAGTCAGTCTGATTTTTCTGGAAGTTTGTTTGAAACTGCCTCCAGTTTATTGGGAGGTATCATAAAATCAGATAATGAAAAATTCAAAGTTGGTTTAAACTATATTTCTGCAGACCGAAGAATAGGAAAGGAAACGGACGGAAGGTTCGTCGCGACGATTTCATCAAAAGTAAATGAAAGAATTACAATTAACGGCAAAGTGGGTGTGCCTTTTGGTGGAATTAATGAGTCGGCAATAGTTGGGGATCTTGAAATTCAGTACAGAGTAAATGAAGACGGAACGCTGAACTTGCGTTTGTTTAACCGCGAGAACGATATTAATTATATTGGTCAAGGTATAGGTTACACCCAGGGAGTAGGTGTTACTTACGAAGTGGATTTTGATACCTTTAAAGAATTAGTGAACAAGATATTTAAAAACCATAAATTAGGTCTAGAACCAGCATATACTCAAGAATATCAAGACTCTAATCTGGCGCCTGAATATATAAATTTCTCTAAGTCCAAGACTCCTAAAACAAAAATCCCTAAGAAAAATTATGAAGCAGTAATTCCTGAGGAGAATTAAGGCGATGTTATTGTATAAACAAAGTTAAATAACAGTAGCTTTTACTTTGTAAAAACTCAAAGAGCGCGTTGCTGTACAAGTAACACTACTTGTTTTTATTCATAATTATTGCTACTTTCCAATAAATATAAAAAAGTGTTTTATTTAGTATGATAATGACATAGTTGGTTAGAGGAAAAGCGAACATATTAAAAAGGCCGTAATAGTACGTTTCTCAAAAGGGCTTATGTTCTAAATAAAGGAGTTAGGTCTGTGCTAATGTTCTTTTGATCTTAATGCAATAATGTTATTATTTCCAACTTATATTAAGTGATTATCAATTTATAATTTAAAAAACTAACTAATATGAAAAAAAAAGAAGCTTTTTTGATTTTCCTAAAACTTATCAACGAAAACGTTTGAATTTGGTTCGCTTAACTATTTTAATAAAAACATAACACTAAAAGTGCATTATGTTTGCTAAATTTACGCTTCAATACGTAAATAATGCCAAAAACAATAAAAAAAATAGGGGTTCTAACTTCGGGCGGAGATTCACCTGGAATGAATGCGGCCATTCGATCAGTTGTTCGAACTTGTGCTTATCATAATATAGAATGTATAGGGATCTATAGAGGTTACCAAGGAATGATTGAAGGAGACTTTAAAGAAATGGGACCTCGAAGTGTAAATAATATTGTCAATAAAGGCGGGACGGTTTTAAAATCTGCTCGTTCTATTGAATTTAGAACTCCAGAAGGAAGAAAAAAAGCGCATGACCATCTTGTAAAAGCTGGAATAGATGCCTTAGTTGTCATCGGGGGAGATGGAACTTTTACAGGAGGTATGATATTTAACGCCGAATTTGATTTTCCGGTAATGGGTATTCCAGGAACCATTGATAACGACATATTTGGTACCAGTCATACTTTAGGGTACGATACCGCTTTAAACACCGTAGTTGAAGTAATTGATAAAATTAGAGATACCGCAAGTTCACATAACAGACTGTTTTTTGTCGAAGTTATGGGTAGAGATGCAGGTCATATTGCTTTGAATGCCGGAATAGGTGCAGGAGCAGAGGAGATACTTATACCTGAAGAAAATTTAGGATTGGATCGATTGTTAGAATCATTACAAAAGAGTAAAGCTTCCGGCAAATCCTCGAGTATAGTCGTAATTGCTGAAGGAGATAAAATTGGTAAAAATGTATTCGAATTAAAAGATTACGTTGAGACAAATTTACCTGAATATGATGTTAGAGTTTCTGTTCTAGGCCATATGCAACGCGGTGGTTCGCCCTCTTGTTTTGATCGGGTTTTAGCGAGTAGATTAGGCGTGAAAGCAGTGGAATCATTATTAGAAGGGAAATCGAATTATATGGTAGGCTTACAAAGCGATACTGTCACACTAACACCGTTAGAGCAAGCCATAAAAGGAAAGACAGAAATAGACAGAGAGTTGCTGCGAGTCTCTGATATCATGTCAACATAAATAAGAACTATGAAGTTTATTGTGAGGCAATTAGGCTTTAAAATGAAAGTGAATAAAAATAAATAAAAAATTTAATTAAGATGTCAAAAGTAAAATTAGGAATAAACGGTTTTGGAAGAATTGGAAGAATTGTTTTTAGAGAATCTTTCAATAGAGATAATGTAGAAGTTGTTGCGATAAACGATTTATTAGACGTAGATCACTTAGCTTACTTATTAAAATACGATTCCGTTCATGGACGTTTTGCAGGGAAAGTAGAAGTTATAGACGGAAAGCTTTTTGTAAACGATAGAAATATTAGAATTACAGCTGAAAGAGAACCTGCTAATTTGAAATGGAATGAAGTTGATGTAGATGTTGTTGCTGAATGTACTGGATTCTTTACAACTAAAGACACAGCAAATGCGCACATTACAGGAGGAGCAAAAAAGGTCGTTATTTCTGCTCCATCTTCTGATGTACCAATGTTTGTTATGGGAGTAAATCACGAAAGTGCTAAAGCGTCTGATGTAGTAGTTTCAAATGCTTCATGTACAACAAACTGTCTGGCTCCTCTAGCTAAAGTTATAAATGATAATTTTGGAATAGTGGAGGGATTGATGACTACAATTCATGCCGCCACTTCAACTCAAATGACAACTGATGGTCCGTCTAAAAAAGATTTCCGTGGAGGAAGATCAGCTCTTGTTAACTTGATACCTTCAAGTACAGGTGCTGCAAAAGCAGTTGGAAAAGTTATTCCTGAATTGAACGGGAAATTAACAGGGATGTCTATGCGTGTTCCTACAGTAGATGTTTCAGTTGTAGATTTAACAGTAAAATTAGCTAAAGAAACAACTTACGAGGAAATAATGGCAGTTTTGAAATTAGCTTCAGAAACTACAATGAAAGGTGTATTGGGTTACACAGAAGACATGGTAGTATCTCAAGATTTTGTGTCTGATACAAGAACTTCTATTGTCGACGCAAATGCAGGAATTGGATTAAATTCTACTTTCTTTAAATTGGTGTCCTGGTATGATAATGAATATGGATATTCAAGTAAAATGATTGATTTATCAGTTCATATTGCAGGATTAAAATAATAATAATTTTATAAACTTTCCCGTTTAATCTTTTAAACGGGAATTTTTTATTTTAAATAGAGATTGAAGTAAACCAAATCTTTATTACTTGTAGAAGAAAGCGAATATAACCAAATACCCAAACAAATGAGATTAATAGTTGATAGCGGCTCTACAAAAGCCGATTGGATTGCAATAGACGACGATGGAAAAGTATTGTTTACTACACAAACACTTGGATTAAATCCCGAAATTCTTGAAAGCAAACAAATTGTTGAGCGTTTAAACGACCGTTTTGATATTGTTCAAAGCAAAAAAAAGGCTACTCATTTATTTTTTTATGGTGCAGGTTGTGGGACAGATAGAATGAAATTAGATTTGTCACAAGCTTTTCAAAGTTATTTTACCAATGCAATCGTTTCAGTAGAAGAAGATACTTACGCAGCGGTTTATGCGACTACTCCTAAAGGTCAAAAAGCAATTGTTTCTATCTTAGGAACCGGTTCTAACTGTAGTTATTTTGACGGAAAAGAATTGCATCAAAAAGTACAGTCATTAGGATATATTATAATGGATGATTGTAGTGGGAACGTTTTTGGGAAAGAGTTGCTACGTAAATATTACTTTAATAAAATGCCAAGGGAACTGGCTGTGGAATTCGAAAAAGAGTATAATGTAGACCCTGATTTTATTAAGAGTAAGCTATATAAAGAAGACAATCCGAATGCTTATTTAGCCACCTTTGCAAAGTTTTTAATCCAGCACAAGGATTCAGAATTCTGCAAGAAAATTATTTTTAAAGGGATGAAGTCTTTTGTTAAAAACTACATCAAACAATATGATAATTGCAAAGAAGTCCCAGTACATTTTGTAGGTTCTATCGCTTTCTATTTAAAAGAGGAGTTACAACAAACTTTTGAAAAATACGATTTGAAACTCGGTAATGTTCTTAGAAGACCTATTGACGGTTTAATTGCTTATCATATTGCAAATAAATAAAAGCTATGGAAATTGCTATTATTGCTCATAATGAAAAAAAGCAGATATGGTTCAGTTTTTGAATGAAAACAGTGATTTATTGCAACATGAAAATATCAAGCTAATTGCCACTGGAACTGCAGGAAGTAAGGCTGAGATTGCTGGCTTCAAAGCGCAGAAGATGCTTTGCGGTCCTATGGTGGGAGATGCGCAAATTGCGGCGAGAGTAGCAGAAGGAAAGACTAAAATGGTTCTTTTCTTTAAAGACCCGTTGGCCAGCCACGCTCATGAAGTAGATATAAACATGCTGCTTCGCGTATGCGATGTTCACAATGTGCCAATAGCGACAAGCGAAGCAACTGCTCTGTTATTATTAAAATCGTTATAGAATTGCAATTATAGAAATTTCTACATTTACATTTTTTGGCAAACAGGCCACTTGAACCGTTTCACGAGCTGGAGCGGTTTTTTCGTTGAAATAAGAACCATAAACGATGTTTATTTTGGTAAAATCGTTCATATCCATTATAAATATTGTAGTTTTTACGATATTTTCAAATGTCATTCCTGCGGCTTGCAGCACCGCTTTCATGTTTTGCATCACCTGTTCTGTTTCTGCTTCGATCGTCTCTAATACCAATTGTCCTGTTGCTGGGTTTATTGCAATTTGTCCTGAAGCATAGAGTGTGTCTCCTTTGAGCACTGCTTGATTATATGGGCCTATTGGCGCTGGAGCTTTATCAGTAAAAATTATCTTTTTCATAAAAATGTTTTTTGTTTTTGCAATTAATTTTTCACAGGGAAAAGCAACCGGAAAGGAGTGTGTTAACGTGTTATATTTGTATTTCGTTTATCAAACTTGATGTCGCTTAACACTCCTGACTTTATTCCGATAAAGAATCCCCAGTTAGCATTTGTTCCAAAAGGGGTCCAATTGAAGTCCATTCTCCAGCTTAACAAATCCCGTTCGAATCGAAGTTGTGTAAAGGTAACCCCATTTTGCACAAAATCATAACCGGTCGATATCCCTGCTTTCCATTTTGGTGTAAGGTCAGTATTTGCTGAAATCATTATCGAATTCCCAATGATCTGTTTCTCTCTGTTGTTGTTTCCATACGTTAGCGAATAGGCAAAAGTCATATCCCATGGTAATTTTGAATTGAAAAACTCTGAAATTTTATCTTCTCCCGTTTCTTCAGCACCATCAAATTGACTTACACGAGTGTCGTTTAAGATAGTATTAGCTCCAAAAAGATCATCCTCACGACCACCATTTCTTTGGCTTTGTTCGTTTCCATTTCTTTTGTTTTGGTCCTTTTCTGTACTCGATATGGAGTAGTTCAACGTCACATTGCCACTTGTCATTCTAAATAAGCTACCACCGTTATTAATATTATAGATAGCGATTCGATTCCCGGAATTGTTAATCGCATACGGATCTAATGTAGCACCAAAGTTAACATTCATCTTATCGTGAAATAATTGTGTTCCTCCACTTATTCTGACCGGTGACCAGGCAAGCGTTGTTACTCCATCTGCATCTAAATTGTAATTCGTAGACAGGTTTAAATTGTTAAGCAGCATTATTTTTTTAGGCTCTACTTTAGTGCTGTCTGTGTCTTTTACTTTTGCCTCAAAAGTATTGCTTAAATCGAATCCAAGGTTATTAGAATTGTTTAGTCCCGGTGCACCAAAGATACCACCTTCAAAACGTGAATATTGTTTTGTGATTGTTCCGCTGGCGTCAGAGGCATAAGTGTCATAGTATTTTTCAAAACTGGGTGTATAACCATATGAAACACTCGGTCTCATGACGTGTCGGATTGATTTTATTTTTTTGTCTTCACCAAAATTAAAAGTACCATAAATAGTAGTACCTACACTAGAGGAAAAAGAATACGTTCTAAAGGCGTCAAAGCCGCTTATAATTTTATCGACTACTTTACTCTGGTTGGCATCATAATTTTTTTCAATTGTTTTCGCATACCATACTTCTTCGTAATTTAACGTGGTAGATGCGCTAAAATACTTAAACAATTTGAAATTGGTGCTTACAGGAATGCTGTGTTGAACTCCTAACTGCGCGTCTCTAAACATTTGTGGTTTAAAAAAAAGAGAATCAGTAGTGATTATAGAATTACGACCATTTAAGTTGTACTGTAAATTAATGTTTTTGAAAAAACCTTTTTTAATTCCGTCTTTTCCAACGAAGGGATACACTCGATCCACACTAAGTTGAAGGTTCGGTAGCGTCATATTAATCACTTCAGTTTGGGTGTTTTGTGAATGTGTCGCGGATAAAGACATCCTTACTTGTGGTATTGTTTCGAATGTCTTAGAATAGGAAATCGAAGAGCTTAAGGTGTTGTTAAGATTAGATCCAATATTAACCTGATTTATCGATTGTTCAAAATACTTACTGCTCCCAAGATTGACGGATGCTGAAAAACTAGAATTAGGATTTGCTTTTGAATCCCGCGAATGTGACCATTGTAAATTGTAAATATTTTGCTTTGAATAATTGGGATAGCCTCGCTCGCTGGTAATTAAATTCTCAAACCTGAAATTTATATTACCTCTAAAAGCATATCTTTTAGCATAGGAGGATTCAAAGCGCATCCCGTAGCTACCATTTGTATAGTAATCTCCTAAAAAAGTTAAATCATAATGGTCGTTTAAAGCAAAATAATATCCTCCATTTTGCAATGAGAATCCTCTATTATTCGAATCATTATAACTGGGCAAAATGATTCCAGAGATATTAGTTTCTTGGGTCATCGGAAAGTAAGCAAACGGCAGAGCTATCGGGGTAGGCACATCAGCAATTACCATATTGGTTAAACCTGTTATTACTTTTTTTCCTGGAATGAATTTAACCTTATCAGTTTGAAAATAATATTCAGGATTATCTATGTTTTTAGATGTGGTAAATCGAGCGCCTTTTAAAAAGTATACAGAATCGTTTTCCTTTTTCGTAATTTCTGCTTTTATCTTAAATTCGCCTTGGTCAGATCTTGAATTCCATATTAAAGCTTTTTGTGTTTTAAAGTTGAAGCGAATTGAATCTGGCTCTACTACATTTTCACCTTGCTTGAAATTAGGGTACTGTGTATATTTCCCTGTAGAATCTTTAATTCTGCCGGCATAAACTTCATTATTTTCATAGTTCATGACGATTATTCCCGCCTTTAATTCAACATCTTGATAATAAAGTTCCGCTTTGTCGTATAAGGTGATTGTCTTTTTCTTTTGGTCGATTTTGGCATACTGCGCGGCTTTATACTTAACCTTGCCGTCTAGAAAAGCTTTTTTAGGCTTGATAGTATCTTTTTTAGGAAGGGTGTCCGTTTCTTTTCTAAGACTTGAAAGAAAAGCACTATTTTTATTGATAAGTAAAGAGGAGGTGTCTGCCTGCTTTTTAGCGGTTATAGCGGTCGTTTTTTTTGATATATCTTGAGCATATAAATTACCATATCCCATTGTCAGGAAAAATGATGCTAAAACGATATTAAATAAGTTTGTCTGCAAAGGTTTAAATGCTATTTTTGTAAAATTATGGCTTGTTTTTTGAAGTGTCAAACTTACATATTATTTTGTGGCAAAAATAATCAAATAAAAAAATTAATAGCTTAGTATTTTAATTAAATTAACCTTAGAATTATGTACCTAATAAATAAAATTAAAGTAGTTTTCACTTTTTTTCTAACTACGATTTCTTTTGTAACTTATGGCCAGTCCAGTAACTTTAAAGTGACCTTAGATGCTGGACACGGTGGGCATGATTTTGGTGCAGTGTATAGTGGACATGTCGAAAAAAACATTGCTTTGGCGGTTGTGCTTAAAGTGGGTAAGTTGCTAGAGGCAAATTCGAAAGTGGATGTTATCTACACAAAAAAGACAGATATTTTTGTTGATTTAGTTGAAAGAGCTAATATTGCAAATAGAGCCAATGCCCATATTTTTGTTTCTATTCATTGTAATGCCAACAGAAATACAGCGGCCGACGGTACCGAAACCTATGTTATGGGTATGAATAAAATTGCTTCAAACTTAGAGGCGGCGAAGAAAGAGAACTCGGTTATTACGTTAGAGAAAGATTACAAAAGAAAATACGAAGGTTTTGATCCCAATTCTCCGGAAACAATGATTGGAATGACGTTAATGCAGGAAGAATACTTGGATAATAGCATTTCCTTAGCCAGTAAAATTGAAAACGCATTTGAAGGTTTAGGAAAGAGGATTCGTGGTGGAGGTGTAAAACAAGCGCCATTTATGGTACTCCACAAAGCATATATGCCAAGAGTTTTAGTTGAAATGGGATTTATTTCTAATTATGCTGAAGGAAATCGATTAGACTCGGAAGTTGGTCAAAATGAGATTGCTAATGCTATTGCCACTGCAATAATTAGTTATAAAAACGAATATTATGGAACTGGTGCTGTAGAAAATTTGGAAGTTATGCCTTCACAGAGAAGTAATGAAAGTGCGGTTAAGGACAGCGCAAGCCCAGCTAAAACAAAAGTAGATTCAGCATCTGCTGACAAGAGAAAATCAGCGTCCAAAGAAGACAATTCACAGATCCTATTTAAAGTACAAATTTCTGCAAGTGGAAGAAAAATGGATTTGCAACCTAGAAATTTTAAAGGATTAAAAAATATATCTATGGATCATGATAATGGTGCTTATAAATATATGTTCGGTGCAACTTCTGATTACGAAGAATCTAAAAACCTTTTAGAGGAAGCTAAGGCAAGAGGATATAAGTCCTCTTTTTTGGTTGCTTTTAAAAACGGAAAAAAGATTAGTATTCAAGAAGCCATTAAATAGTAAGAAGTTCAATTATTTTACATTAAATTTGTACAAAATACTTAAATTTTGAAATTAACAAGAGAAATTAAGACTGCAATTTTAGTAATTGCATCAATATTATTATTTATTTGGGGGTATAGCTTTTTAAAAGGAAGAGATCTTCTAAGCAGCTACAAAACATTGTATGTAGAGTACGAAACCGTAGAAGGATTAACTCCCTCTGCAACCGTTACATTAAATGGTTTAGAAATAGGTAGAGTTACGCACATTACGATTATTGAAAGTACCGGTAATTTGTTAGTAGAGTTGCAAATCAAATCTGATTTTCCAATTTCAAAGTCAAGTGTAGCAATAATTTATGAGCCTGGTTTTATTAACGGTAAACAAATTTCTATTGAGCCCAATTTTACAGACAAGGAGATAGCGGTCGATGGTGATAAATTGAAGGGAAAAATTAGACTTGGGCTTACTGACAAAGTAGCAGAGAAGTTAGAACCGCTTCAAGAAAAATTGGATAAGATTTTGGCTAATGCCGATGTTCTGATCAATGGAATTAATAGTGTTTTAGACAAGAAAGCTCAAGAAGATTTGAGAAATAGTTTGGCTGAATTAAGTAAAACAATGGAGCAGTTTCACAAAGCTTCATTGAGTATGAATACCATACTTGATGAAAACAAAACTCAGATTAAAGGAGTTGTCACAAATTTCAACAAAATATCCGGCAATTTTTCTAAAATTTCAGATTCTTTAAATAAAGCCGATTTGGGTAAAACGGTGAGGACGTTGAACAAGACTTTGACAAAAGTGGATGGCGTACTGCTTGAATTAGAATCTGGAAACGGTACAATGGGAAAACTATTGAATGATGATACATTATACGACAACCTATCGAAAACTTCGAAAGAATTAGAGCTCTTACTGCAAGATGTCAGACTTCATCCTACAAGATATATAAACGTTTCTCTTTTTGGAAAGAAAGACAAACCGTATAAGGCCCCTGCAACCGACACTATTTCAAAAGAAAAAAACTAGCAATTATGAGTTATTTAGATAATATTTTATTTGCCCTATTATTAATTATTGGGTTTGGTTATTTTTTTGCTAGCTTAAAAAAAATAAAAAGAAACATAAATCTAGGGATAGCGGTTGACAGACAAGATAATCCCGCAGCCCGCTGGAAAAACATGGCTATGATTGCTATGGGACAGTCAAAAATGGTGAAAAAGCCAATAGCTGGTGCACTTCATGTTATTGTTTACGTAGGTTTTATAATCATCAACATTGAGTTATTAGAAATCATAATTGACGGTTTATTTGGGACACATCGAGTTTTTGCCTTTTTGGGTACTACGTATGATGTTTTAATTGCTTCATTTGAAATTTTGGCAGGTTTAGTGCTGGTAGCCGTTGTTATTTTTTGGCTTAGAAGAAATGTTATAAAGTTAAAAAGGTTCATCAATAAAGACTTATCAGGATTTTCTAAAAACGATGCAAACTATATCCTTTATTTTGAAGTCGTCTTAATGACTTTGTTTTTATTAATGAATGCAACTGACTTACATTTGCAAAATGTGCCAGGAGGTTTTTCTCATTTCATAAAAGCGGGTTCTTATCCTATTAGTCAATTTATAGCGCCTCTCTTTAATGGAATGTCAAACGAGTTAGTGATGGTTCTTTTTGAAACGTCTTGGTGGTTGCATATAATAGGTATTTTTATTTTTATGAATTATTTGTATTTTTCAAAACACCTACACATCTTATTGGCCTTTCCAAACACGTATTTTGCTGATTTAAATCCACAAGGACAATTTAATAATTTAGAAGCAGTAACTAACGAAGTTAAAATGATGATGGATCCTAACGCTGATCCATTTGCAGCAGCTCCGCCATCCGCTGAGGGTGAAGTTCCCGCTAAATTTGGAGCCAGCGATGTTCAGGATTTGAATTGGGTACAATTGTTAAATGCTTACACTTGTACAGAGTGTGGTAGATGTACATCTGCCTGTCCGGCAAATATGACCGGTAAACAACTATCTCCACGCAAGATCATGATGGATACGAGAGATAGAATGGAAGAGGTAGGGAGAAATATTGATGCTAATAAAGGTGTTTTTATTCCAGATGGTAAATCATTATTGAACGACTACATTACACCAGAAGAACTATGGGCCTGTACCTCTTGCAACGCCTGCGTGGAAGAATGTCCGGTGAATATTAGTCCGTTATCCATTATTATGGATATGCGACGTTACTTGGTTATGGAGCAAAGTGCAGCACCTACTCCCGTAAATGCGATGATGACCAACATAGAAAATAATGGAGCGCCATGGCAATACAATCAGCAGGATAGATTGAATTGGAAAAACGAAAATTAATTTTTTCAAAAACTTTAGTAGGTTATTTTTTTAACCAATTATCAAACAATTAGTTAGTTAGCTAGCTGAATAAAAAAATATAAAATGTCAGAGAATTTAATAGTGCCAACAATGGCGGAAATGCTTGCCGAAGGAAAACAACCTGAAGTATTGTTTTGGGTGGGTTGTGCAGGAAGTTTTGATGATAGAGCAAAAAAAATAACAAAAGCATTTGTACGAATTTTAAATCGTGCAAACGTACCTTTTGCCGTACTTGGCACGGAAGAAAGTTGTACTGGTGATCCGGCAAAAAGAGCTGGAAATGAGTTTCTTTTCCAAATGCAAGCGATGATGAACATTGAAGTTTTGAACGCGTATGAGGCTAAGAAAATAGTAACTGCCTGTCCACATTGCTTCAATACTTTGAAAAATGAATATCCAGAATTAGGTGGTAAGTACGAAGTAGTACATCACACTGAATTTTTAAAATCATTGTTGGATGATGGAAGACTAACCATCGAAGGAGGTCAATTTAAAGGAAAACGAATCACTTTTCATGATCCCTGTTATTTGGGAAGAGCTAATAACGTATATGAGGCCCCTAGGGAGCTGATTCAAAAACTCGATGCTGAATTAGTAGAGATGAAACGTTCACGTGCTAACGGTTTGTGTTGTGGGGCAGGAGGCGCTCAAATGTTTAAAGACGCAGAACCGGGAGATAAAGAAATTAATATTGAACGAACGGAAGATGCATTAGAGACAAAAACAGACATAATTGCTGCAGGATGTCCATTTTGTAATACGATGTTAACAGATGGTATTAAAAACAAAGAAAGAGAGGGTGATGTAAAAGTGATGGACATTGCGGAATTAATTGCAAATGCCCAGGATTTATAGAGCTTTAGAGTTAAAATCTAAAATTCAAAATTAAAAAATAAAAAAAATGTACGTACCATTTGAAAATTTACCGGAAGAATCCAAAATTTGGATCTATCAAGCAAATAGAAAATTTTCGGATGCCGAATTTGCTGAAATTGAAACTGCTTTGCAGGCCTTTCTAGAAAATTGGGCAGCACACGGAACAAGTTTGGTGTCTTCTTATCAATTAAAATACAATAGATTTATTATACTAGCTGTGGATCAGGATGTTCAGGCTGCAACAGGTTGTTCAATAGATTCTTCTGTTGAATTCATCCAATCTTTGGAACAGAAATACAAAGTTGATCTTTTGGACAAAATGAATGTGACTTTTAAACTAGGAGAGCATATTGCCCATAAGCCATTAATAGATTTTAAAAAGATGGTAAAAGACAAGGCAGTTACAGAGAACACTATCGTTTTTAATAATCTGATCAACAATATTCAGGAATATAATGAATCTTGGGAAGTCCCAGCTATCGATAGTTGGCACAGCCGATTTTTCTAAAAAATAATACTTTAATGAAAAATACAGGCATCAGAATTAGTTTTCTTTATGTCTTATTTTTTTTTATAACCAGTTGTATTGGGATAAAAAATAATAAGCCGAAGGTAGTATTTGCCCATATCCCTGCTGAGATTAATGATTTGGTAATTGACAAATCTCAAAAAACAGCTACGCTTTTTGAAATTTCAAACGACGGAAAAAAATGGGTAGATAGCATTTATAATGCGATGACATTTGATGAAAAAGTAGGCCAATTATTTATGGTGGCTGCCTATTCGAATAAAGATAATGAGCATTACGATGCTATCGATAAACTCATAACAGAAAATAAAATTGGAGGATTAATCTTTTTTCAAGGAGGACCTGTACGTCAAGCCAATTTGACAAATCGGTATCAATCCAAATCAACAACACCATTGTTTATTGGTAATGATGCCGAATGGGGACTCAGTATGCGTCTCGATTCAACTTATACTTATCCATGGAACATGACTCTTGGCGCTGTGCAGGACATGAAATTGATTGAGAAATTGGGTGCTCAGATGGGAGAACAAAGCAAGAGACTTGGTCTGCAATTTAACTTTTCTCCTGTATTGGATATTAATACGAATCCCAAAAACCCTATTATAGGTTTCCGTTCTTTTGGTGAAGACAAGTATAAAGTTACGGAGAGAGCCATTGCAATGATGAAGGGGATGCAAGGAAAAGGGGTGTTTTCTACAGGGAAACATTTTCCGGGTCACGGGGATACCGAAACTGATTCACACAAAGGATTGCCAACAGTTAATTTTTCTAAGCAAAGGTTAGAGGTAATGGAGTTCTACCCTTACAAAAAAATGTTTGAGGAAGGACTTGCCTCTGTTATGGTAGCGCATTTAAACGTACCGAGTTTGCAATCCAAACCAAATTATCCCTCTTCTATCTCTTATAATGTTGTCACAAATGTGCTTCAAAAGGAATTAGGCTTTCGAGGGCTTATTTTTACGGATGCCTTAAACATGAAAGGGGTAAGTGAATTTAGTACTCCGGGACAGATTGATTTACGAGCTTTTCTGGCGGGTAATGATGTTTTATTATTTCCGGAAAATGTACCGCTAGCTTTAGATGTTTTCAAACAAGCCTATCAAGATTCGTTATTCAATGATAGTAGACTGGCTTTATCAGTAAAGAAAATTCTTAAATTCAAATATTATGCAGGCTTAAATACCTACAAGCCAATTGAAATTAAAAACTTGTATAAAGATCTTAACTCCACTAAAAATAAGGCGCTAAATTATGAATTGTATGAGAACGCTATTACTGTTCTGAAAAATTCTAATACTGTTTTACCAATTAAAGATTTAGCAAATCAAAAGATTGCCTATTTAAAAATGGGGGATGCAACAAACAGTACATTCGTTTCCACATTAAAAAAATACACGGAAGTAACTGAAATTGCAGATGACAATCTTGAGAATTTACAATCAAAACTAAACGAATTTACAACTGTAATTATTGGTTTCCATAAATCAGATATAGCATTTAAGAACTTTGAATTTAGCCAGGCAGAATTAAAAAAACTAGCATTTTTGTCCAAAAACAATAATGTAGTACTAGATGTTTTTGCTTCTCCTTATTCCTTGATTCCCGTAGCTAGTTTTGATGATGTCGAAAGTGTGGTGATTTCATACCAAAACGGTCCCATTGCACAAGAAGTTTCTGCAGAATTGATTTTTGGCGCGATCGAAGCTAAAGGGAAACTACCCGTTACTGTTACTGCAAATTTTACCGCTAATTCAGGGCTTTCGACAGAGAAATTAAATGTTTTAGGATTTACGGCAGCTGAAAATGTTGGAATGAATCCTTTAATTTTAGATAAAATTGAACCGATAGCACAAAAGGCGATCGATGGAAAAATGGCTCCTGGAATGCAGATTTTAGTGGCAAGAAAAGGAAAAATTATTTACCAGAAGTCGTTTGGATACCAGACTTATGAAAAGGGTTCAAAAGTGACCAATACGGATCTGTATGATGTTGCTTCTTTAACTAAAATCTTATCTACGTTACCCAATGTAATGCTGCAATATGATCAGCATAAAATAAACATGGAAAGTAGATTAGACTCTATGCTACCTATTTTTAAAAATTCAAATAAACAAGACATACACTTTAAGGAATTATTGTCGCATTATGCTAGATTGCAACCTTGGATACCTTTTTATAAAGCTACGGTAGATAAAAAGGGGAACCCTTTGGATAAATACTATAAAAAGAAGTCAGAGGTACAGTTTTCCACAAAAGTGGCTGATAGTCTTTTTTTACGAAATGATTATCATGATACTATTATGAAGTTGATTGCAGACAGTAGGCTGCTTCCTCAAAAAAAATACAGATACAGTGACTTCACGTTCATCATTCTAAAAGAGTATTTAGAAAAAGCTACCGGGAAAAAATTAGATGTTTTAAGTACGGAGAATTTTTATAAACCGCTTGGAGCAAATAATACGATGTATAATCCATTGCAAAGAATTGCTAAAGATCGAATCGCTCCAACAGAAATTGACAGCTATTTCCGTCATCAGATTATACAAGGATATGTTCACGATATGGGAGCTGCAATGGAAGGCGGAATTGGAGGACATGCCGGGATTTTTTCAAATAGTATGGATGTGGCCAAAATAATGCAGCTTTATTTGCAAAAAGGAAATTATGGGAATAGGCAATATTTCTCTGAAAAGACATTCAATGACTTTAATACCTGTTATTTTTGTGCGGAAGGCAATAGAAGAGGAGTAGGCTTTGATAAACCTCAGTTAGGGGACAAAGGCCCCACATGCGGGTGTGCTTCCATGACCAGTTTTGGACATACTGGATTTACGGGAACAATGGCTTGGGCGGACCCAGAAACGGAAATCGTTTATATCTTCTTATCCAATAGAACATTTCCCGGAGATTCCGCAAATAAATTATCAAGAGAAAATATTCGAGAAGACATTCAAGAAATAATTTATGATGCAATTGAACCATAATACATTAATTTGAAGTAGATACTTAATTAAAGATTTCTTTTGCCATTTTAAAAAATGGCGTTCCTATTTTCCTTAAATTCGTTACATTAAAATAAATACATGAAAATTGCAATAGTTTGTTACCCTACGTTTGGAGGAAGTGGAGTTGTCGCTACCGAGTTAGGACTAGAATTAGCTCGTCATGGGCATGAAGTTCATTTCATTACTTACAGTCAGCCCGTTCGTTTGGCATTGTTAAACCCCAATGTGCATTATCACGAGGTTAACGTCCCTGAATATCCACTGTTTCTATATCAACCCTACGAGTTAGCACTGTCGAGCAAATTAGTGGACATGGTTAAACTTTATAAGATTGAAATTCTGCATGTCCATTATGCTATTCCTCACGCTTACGCGGGTTATATGGCAAAGCAAATGTTGAAAGATGAAGGGATTGAGATTCCTATGGTAACTACACTACACGGAACAGATATTACTTTGGTTGGGAATCATCCTTTTTATAAACCGGCAGTAAGTTTCAGTATCAATAAATCGGATGTAGTGACATCAGTTTCACAGAGTTTGAAAGAGGATACTTATAAGTTATTTAACATAAAAAAAGACATTCATGTTATACCAAATTTCATAGAATTAGATAAGAATGTTCAGGATCCCGACATTCCATGTCGCCGTTTTGTGATGGCAAAGGAAGACGAAAGAATAATCACGCACATTAGCAATTTTAGGGAAGTAAAACGGATTCCAGATGTGATCCAAATATTTTATAAAATTCAACAGAAAATCCCTGCTAAATTAATGATGGTAGGTGACGGTCCTGAAAAAGAAAAAGCGGAATATCTTTGTCAGGAATTAGGGATTATGGACAAGGTAATCTTTTTTGGAAATAGTAATGAAATCGATCAAATTTTAAGTTATACTGATTTATTTTTGTTGCCGTCTCAAACAGAAAGTTTCGGTTTGGCAGCTTTGGAGGCGATGGCTTGGGCAGTTCCTATAATATCAAGTAACTCTGGGGGGCTCTCTGAGGTGAATTTTGAGGGAATTTCAGGCTATTTGAGCGATGTTGGGAATACTGATGAAATGGCAGAGAACGCTTTGAAAATAATAAGAGACGACGCTACTCTTTTAAAATTTAAAGAAAATGCTTTGTCTGTCGCAAAAAAGTTTGACATTAAAAATATTTTGCCCTTGTATGTCGATCTCTATGAAAAGGCAATTAAAAAATATTCGAAAAAAAATAAATTTTTGAGTCAATCTAAAAAGGAATAAACCTTTGAATCAACATAAAATAACCCGATGAGAAAAATCTGTTCTTTTGTTTGTTGTTTTTTTATTAATAGCCTGTGGTGCTAAAGCTATAAAAACCGCGGTAAAAAAGCCTTTGTTTGAAGTGTTAACGCAACAACCTAATGGAGGAGGTAATATTAATTTCTACGAGATATTGACTGAGCCGAACGAGATAAAGATGTTACAAAATGATAAGAAGCTAAAAAATAAAATTAGCGTTATTGATGTTCAAAAATCAAATTTTATCATTTTGAATATGGGCAAAAAAAATACTGGAGGTTACTCGATAGGAATTGAAAGCGCAGTGGAAACCGAGGCAAATATAATTATTAATGTCAAAGAGAGTAGTCCGGAGACTGGTTCTATGGTAACGCAGAGTATTACTTATCCGTACTGTGTTGTCAAAATTAATTCTAAAAAAGAAATTATTATTAAATAAAAAAAAGCCACTATCTCTAGTGGCATTTTTTATAAAAAAGTATTGTATTAGAATTGGTACTTAAGACCCAAAGCAATATCAGAACCATAATTATTATTGTAATAACCAGAACCACCAAATTCAGGTCTGAAATCTAAAGAGATCAATAATGGAATATCAAAATTGTACTCAATTCCTATGTCACCAGCAGCAAAAACAAATGCTTCATTGTTATAATTACTATTGTCATAATAATCTCTACCGAATGTTCCTATACCTCCACCAACACCTGCGTACCAGT
Source organism: Flavobacterium sp. ACAM 123 (assembly GCF_000264055.1). GTDB lineage: Bacteria > Bacteroidota > Bacteroidia > Flavobacteriales > Flavobacteriaceae > Flavobacterium. The sequence goes on from NZ_AJXL01000023.1 coordinate 33,725, forward strand.
TAAATCCACCATCGATGTTCCATACCCATTGGTATAAAGCAGCTAATTTGATTGCGTTGTCATCATAACCATTATTTTTGTAGTTGTTTCTGTTTCTCCAACCCAAATCAAGTTCAAGTCTATTGTTACCTCCTAAGGCTCTTTGGTAAGTAATTTCAGTTCCAAAACCTCCACTGTCTCCTAAACGTAAACCTATTGCATTTTTAGAGATTTCTTGTGCTTGCGTGCTAAATGCTAATCCGATTAACATAAAAGCTGATAAAATAATTTTTTTCATAGATAGATATTTGTTGTTGCAAAGTTACAACGAAATGTTAACGAAAAATTTATACTATAATTGTTAATTGTTTCATAATTCACATATTCTGATTTGTTGTTTTATGTTATGTTCTTTGACTGTCAGGCGCTTTGTGTTTTTATTTTGACTAATAAAAATATGTTAAATTTTTAATAGGGGAGATTCAATTAATAAAAGCTATTAATTTATTTGGAAAATAGTTTCGCTGAGATAAATTGACCGCTCCAATTGTCTTGCATTTCAAAAAGATTTTCTTCTTGCGAAAAATGGGACTCTTGATTACGGTATATTTTCCACTTTACGTTGTTGTATTCTACAGCGGTCAAATTTTTGACTCAATCTCCATAATTCGAATAGAAAAGAGATCCATTTTTAGTTTCCTTTTCTTATAATTTTTGTTCATGAATATGCCCGCAGATTACATAATCGTACTTTTTTTCTATAGCTATTTCCGTCGCTGTCGCTTTAAAATCTGAAATGTGCTTGACTACTTTTTTTACTCCGGCTTCGATCTTCTTTGAAAAAGAATAGGGTTTTTTTCCGATTTTTTTTAAACACCAGATTAACGAGTCGGTTGAAAAGAATTAAATAATCGTACCCTAAGCAACCTAATTTAATAATCCCTTTCGAATGATTTGCGGAGGCATCTAAAACATCACCGTGAAAGATCCATGCCTTTTTATCTTCCATTTCCAAAAGCAGTTTATCTATTAATTCAATATTGCTCAAATTTTGATCACTCAACTTCCGAAGCATTTCATCGCGATTTCTTGTAATGTAATAGATTTCAGTCCCTTGAGAAGAAAGGCTCCTTATTTTTTGAATGATTTTAAAGTGGGTGATGATAAAATAGGAATTACTAATCTGACATATATTGACAATGTAACCATTGAGTACTAAATTTTTTGGTTTTATTGATGACAAGTATTCATTGAATTCTACTGCATGACTACCAAAGGTTCCAAGATGCACGTAAGAATTACAATGAGTGCCAATTTTCTTTTTTTCAATTGATCTTATATTTGAAGTGATACAAATTTAGGAATTGAGCTAAGGATTTAGTTTTACTGTAGTGTTATGAATAGCCATTAACTAGTAACTACAAGTAATCTTATTACGTTGAGAATTTTGTTATGTAATCGTACTTTTAAATTTTTTACTTTAAGTCTTAAAACATATATTTGCTCTAAACTTTTTATAATGGCAGGAAATAGCTACGGGACCCTATTTAGAATAACAACTTTCGGGGAATCACACGGAGAAGCATTAGGCGGAATCATTGATGGATGTCCTTCAGGAATAGCAATAGATTTAGAGGCAATTCAACTTGAAATGTCCAGAAGGAAACCAGGGCAATCTGCCATAGTTACACAACGGAAAGAAACGGATGATGTCCAGTTTTTGTCCGGTATTTTTGAAGGGAAAACAACGGGTACACCCATTGGTTTTATTATACCAAATACCAATCAAAAATCAGACGATTATTCCCATATAAAAGATAATTATAGGCCTAGTCATGCCGACTATGTTTATGAAAAAAAATACGGAGTTCGTGACTATCGAGGTGGTGGACGTAGTTCAGCACGAGAAACAGCGAGCAGGGTATTAGCGGGGGCGATTGCAAAGCAAATGTTGCCAGATATCAAAATCAATGCTTATGTTTCATCAGTGGGGCCTATTTTTTTAGAAAAGCCATACCAAGAGTTGGACTTTTCTAAAACAGAAAGTAATCCTGTACGTTGTCCTGATGAAGAATCAGCGGTAATAATGGAAGAGTACATACGTGAAATTCGTAAGCAAGGCGATACAGTAGGTGGAACGGTCACTTGTGTCATTCAAAATGTTCCAGTTGGTTTAGGAGAACCTGTTTTTGATAAGCTGCATGCAGAACTAGGTAAAGCAATGCTTTCTATCAATGCTGTTAAAGGATTTGAATATGGAAGCGGATTTTGTGGTGCCCAAATGAAAGGTAGCGAACATAATGACCTACACAATGCGGACGGAACTACAAAAACGAATATGTCTGGTGGTATTCAGGGTGGAATCAGCAATGGTATGGACATTTTTTTTCGTGTTGCTTTTAAACCGGTAGCGACCATTATGCAGAAACAAGAGTCGTTAGATAATCAAGGAAATATTACAGAAATGACAGGAAAAGGACGTCATGATCCCTGTGTGGTACCTCGAGCAGTTCCTATTGTTGAGGCGATGGCAGCAATTGTCTTGGCAGATTTTTATTTGATCAACAAAACATATTAATACTAATGAATCGGTAACTTCAATTAAGAAGATACTTTTAACAAATAACCCACTCAAATAACCCACCTTAAATCAAATGAGTTCTATAGAAACACAAAAGAAGTCAATAACGTCAAACTTGACTTCACAAATACTGATTGCAATGGTTCTGGGAGCCATCTTAGGAGTAATAATTCACAACACTATTTCAGATGAAGCAGCTTTATCTTTTAGTAGTAAGGTAAAAATCCTTGCTACAGTTTTTATAAGATTGGTGCAAATGATTATTGCGCCATTAGTATTTACTACATTAGTTGTGGGTATTGCAAAGTTGGGAAATGTTAGTGCAGTGGGTAGAATTGGAGGAAAAGCGTTAGGCTGGTTTTTTACAGCCTCTCTTATCTCTTTATTGCTGGGAATGTTTTTTGTGAATGTTCTTGAGCCTGGAGTAGGACTTAATTTATCTAATGTTGATTTGACGTCAGGATCAGAAGTGTTAGCTAAAACGCAGAGTATTTCTTTTGAAAATTTTATTGAACATATTGTTCCAAAGAGTATATTTGAAGCACTAGCGACTAACGAAATCTTACAAATTGTTGTTTTTTCCATTTTCTTTGGTTTAGCTGCAGCATCAATTGGAGATTATGTAAAACCGGTTGTTACTGCATTAGATAAAATGTCACATATCATTTTAAAAATGGTAAATTATGTGATGAACTTTGCGCCAATCGGTGTTTTTGGCGCTATTGCTGGTGTTTTTGCTGTTAGGGATTTTCAAGAACTAGCAATCACTTATTTTAAATTTTTCGGTTCGTTTTTGATTGGTATTTCATCACTTTGGGTAGTATTAATTCTTGTGGGTTATATTTTCCTTAAAAGCAGAATGACAGTACTGTTAAAGAGAATTGTTAGTCCGTTAATTATTGCTTTCGGAACGACAAGCAGTGAAGCGGTTTTTCCAAAATTAACGGAGGAATTAGAGCGTTTTGGGGTAAAAGATAAAATTGTTTCATTTATGTTGCCTTTAGGTTATTCATTTAACTTAGACGGCAGTATGATGTATATGACTTTTGCCAGTATTTTTATAGCGCAAGCCTATGGTATTGATTTGGACTTAGGAACTCAAATGACAATGCTATTGGTTTTGATGCTTACCAGTAAGGGAATTGCTGGTGTGCCTAGAGCAAGTTTAGTTGTTGTAGCAGCTACCTGTGGGATGTTTGATATTCCAATTGAAGGAATTGCTTTGATATTGCCAATAGATCATTTTTGCGATATGTTTAGGAGTGCAACCAATGTTTTAGGGAATGCACTAGCCACTTCGGTGGTGGGACAATGGGAAGAAAATAATGAAATAGATATTGTTTCATTAGACTAAAAGACATGAAAAACTCCTCGATTTTGAGGAGTTTTTTATTTTTGTATATTTGGCTTGATGGCCAAAAATAAAATTAAAATTATGAAAAAACTTGCGATGCATTGGAAGATCTTAATAGGAATGATATTAGGATTGCTGTTTGGCTTATTAATGAAGAATTTAGAACAAAAAGGGATTATTGTTGACTGGATTAAACCCTTTGGCACCATTTTTATAAACCTTCTTAAAATGATAGCGGTTCCTTTAATCGTGGTTTCCTTAATCGTGGGTTTAGCCGATCTAAAGGATATTTCAAAACTTTCAAAACTGGGTGGGAGAACGGTATTGTTTTATTTATGCTCCACCGTAATAGCTGTTACTATTGGTTTAGGATTAGCCAATCTAATAAAACCAGGTAGGTATATCAATCAAGAATCGAGAGAGAGTTTAATCCAAAATTTTTCGGTGGATGCCTCTCAAAAAATAGAAATGGCAGCGAGTGCAAAAAAAAATGGCCCTCTTCAACCCTTGATTGATATCGTTCCAGATAATTTTTTTAAAGCTTTGAGTGACAATGGAAGCATGCTACAAGTTATACTTTTCGTGATCCTTCTTGGTATTGGTCTTATCCTTGTCGAAGAAGAAAAAGCTAAACCTGTTGTTGACTTTTTTAAAGGTTTGAATGATGTTATTATGAAAATTATTGACATTATAATGTTGTTTTCACCCTACGGTGTTTTTGCTTTGATGGCGTCGTTGATGGTTGAAATTCCTGATTTCAGCACCTTAGGTGCTTTAGGAATCTACGGATTAACAGTTTTGTTAGGATTATTTATCATGGCTTTCGTACTTTATCCTATCTTGTTATTGATTTTTGCAAAAGTAAATCCAATAAAATTTTTCAAAGCCATTGCGCCTGCTCAATTATTAGCTTTTTCGACAAGTTCAAGTGCCGCTACATTACCGGTTACTATGGAATGCGTAACAGAGCATATTGGAGTTGATGAAGAAGTATCCAGTTTTGTCTTACCGTTAGGTGCTACGGTAAATATGGATGGTACAAGTTTATATCAGGCAGTAGCAGCCATCTTTATAGCTCAGGCGATGCTTCCAAATCCTTTAGACTTAAATACGCAGTTGATGATCGTGGTAACTGCAACTCTTGCTTCAATTGGTTCTGCAGCGGTTCCTAGCGCCGGTATGGTCATGCTTGTTATTGTTTTAGGTCAAGCTGGAATTCCTGAGGCGGGACTGGCACTTATCTTTGCCATTGACCGACCTTTAGATATGTGTAGGACTGTCGTAAACGTGACTAGTGACTCTACGGTTGCTACAATTGTGGCAAAATCAGTTGGGAAATTACACCATCCCAAAGATTTCTAGGTTTATTTTAATACCATACAAAGTGTTTTTAGTATACGTTTAGCCGTTCGGTTTATTTATTTAAGGTTAAATATCTTGAGTATATTTTACTTTGGCGGCTTTCTTTTTAATTTGTTACTAATTTTAAGGTAACGTTTTAACGCTGAGTAGTAAACTTGATTGTAAGATATTTCTTTTTGTTAATTTGGATACTTTATTAAATGTATGTGTTGGCAATCAGTTATATAAATGAATATTTGATTCACAAAAGTAATTTATGTTCCATCTACGAATAATTTTATTTCTTTTTTCATTTAACATGTTTGGCAATGGTCCCATTGTTGAAACTCCCTTACCCTCTAGAAAAGTAATTGTAAAGTTAATGATTGTAGCAGCAAATAATTTGTCTGAGTGTAAATTCGAGCAATCGTTAGAAGCGTCAAGCTTAGCATTAAAGTATGCTATTGACAGCGATGACGATTATCTTGTAGCACAGTCCTATAATATGATTGCAGCTAATTATGAAGAACTGTCTGAAGTTGATAAAGAAATTTTTTATTACAAAAAAGGACTTTCCTACCCGAATAGAACTACTAATGACATTATCAAGAATTCGTTAAATAATAATTTAGGGAATATGTATTGTTTTGAAACAAAGAATCTTGATCAAGGAATAAATTATTACGAAAAAGCAATAGAATACAGCACTAATATTGCATCTGCCAGAGGTACCTATATTACAAAAACGAATCTTGCTTGGGCATAATTTTTTAAGGGTAGTTTTGACAAAGGAGAGCTTTATTTGGACTATATCCACTGTTATAGTTTAAAAGCTTCTCTTCGAATACTAAAAAAAGACAATTGCGAAATAATACTAAACTAATTTTAGTTCAAATGACTTCATGATAGCTTTTTAATTAAAAGAATTTCAAAGAAGCCCATTCTTATTTAATAGCCATAGTTTTTGCTGTTTTTTTCCTGTCGCCTTCTTTTTTGGCAATATCATTATGCAGTATGCCATATTTGTAATTAGCATTGACATGTTGTATCAGTGTAATTCGGAAGATTAAAAGATCTGGATAAGGATTGATAACTAAACTCTTTTCAATAGTAATTCTCGTTACTTTTAGTCTCTTATTTCTTTTCTATTTTTTATGAAGTAATAGCAACTATCTTGCGATGCAATTCAATTTTAAAATCCTCTTTCTTTAGACCAGGAATTGCTAGTTTGATTTCAATTTTCTTATCTGTTGCTTTCCTATTATATCGGTATGAGTTCCTAATCTAGAGTAACTAAGATCAGTCATTTCGATAAAATCGCTAGAGAAAAAATCATCAAAAAAGATATTAATTGTTGGTAAAAAACTAGATTTTGACGATGGAACAGATCTTTTTTATTTACTAATGCTTCCATAATTGTTTGGTTTTAAATAATTACAAACTAGGATTAAAACCAGATAATAAAATATAATTTATCAATCTCTATAATATTTAATGGCACAATAAAAAAAACACCTTTCCCTTATTAGGAGAAGGTGTTTCTTACCGTGAATTAGTAGAAAAACGGATTAGTACCAGCGCTTTTTATTTTGCTTTGAAGCATCTGACTTTCTTGATTTATGAGCTCCACCGCTTCTGTTTGAATTTTTGGGTTTTGTAGATCCGCCAGGTGCTGTTTCCGGACTTCCAGAGTGCCATGGATAAGGATGATCACTTATGATTTTCACATCAACTTTAATTAATTTCTGGATGTCTTTCCAGTAGGTATGCTCATCTTTACTGCAAAAAGAGATAGCGACACCGCCATTTCCAGCACGTCCTGTTCTTCCTATTCGGTGAACGTATGTTTCAGGAATGTTAGGCAAATCAAAGTTAATAACGTAAGGCAATTGATCAATATCAATTCCACGAGCTGCAATATCAGTAGCCACAAGAACGCCAACTTCTTTATTTTTGAAAGCTTCTAACACACGTTGTCTTGCATTTTGAGATTTATCCCCATGTATGGCCTCAGCTGCGATACCGTTTTTGCGTAAAGCTTTCACAACATTGTCTGCGCCGTGCTTTGTTCTTGAAAAAACTAAAACATCAGACAAGTCTTGATTCTTTATTAAATGGTATAACAAGTTTCGTTTTTCAGTTTTTTCAACAAAATAGACATGTTGTTCTACATTTTCAGCTGTTGATGAAACAGGAGAAACGGTTACTGTTTCTGGATTTGTTAAAAATATCTCAGCCAGTTCGCGAATTGCGATTGGCATTGTTGCAGAGAAAAATAATGTTTGTCTATTTTTAGGAGTAAGCTTTACGATTTTTTTTACATCGTTTACAAAACCCATATCAAGCATTTGATCTGCTTCATCAAGTACTAATGCGTGCAAATGATCTAAATCAATAAAACCTTGTTTGTGTAAATCAAGTAATCTTCCTGGAGTTGCAATTAAAATATCGACACCGTTTCTAAGAGCATCAACTTGCGGGTTTTGTGAAACGCCACCAAAAATGGTAAGTTGGGTAAGGTTAGTGTATTTACCGTAAGTGTCAAAACTTTGTCCAATCTGCACTGCTAGTTCTCGCGTTGGGGTAACTACTAATGCACGAATTTGTTTTGCTTTTTTTGAGGAGCCCACAATGCGATGCAATTGATGTATAATAGGTATGGCGAAAGCTGCTGTTTTTCCTGTTCCTGTTTGTGCACAACCAATCAAATCCTTCCCTGCTAATACCAGTGGAATAGATTGCTCTTGAATGGGTGTGGGGTTAGTATAGCCTTGTTCATATACGGCTCTTTGTATACTTTTTGAAAGTGATAAATCTTCGAATAACATATTTTTGAAATTAAATATCCTCTATTAAGTGCGAGGATAGTTTTTGCAAATATAGTATTATTATTTTTGATGCTTATTTATTACCGTTGTTCATGTGGATTTATACTTGTTGTCAAAGGTCTGTGGGAGATAATTAAATGATGCTATTGTTGGCTTTTATAAAATCAGTTACTAAGTATCCAATTAGCTTACCTATCAGATGATCGTTTTTTTCTTCTCCTAAATCCGGTGCACCTTCACAGATGTGTAAATAAGATGCATTTTTGTGTTTGCCGAAAAAAGAAATAAACTGCCTGAGTTCTTCTATTGAGAAACCACTCAAAGTCATGGCGCTGCTCGCAATATTTGGTATGGCATCTAAATCGATTTCAATTCCGAAAAAATCAGTTTTTATAAAATCAAGGGCACTAAACATTTCTTGGTTGAACTCTTTTTCCTTCCTGATAGCTAGGCTATCATACGTATTATAACGGACTCGGTCCTCTGTTTTTTTAATTAGATCTAAAACACTCTTAGAGGTGTAGTTTTCATGTAATCCAAAAATAAAATATTTTTTAAGAAAGCCTTCTTCGTAAGCGTATGAAAATCCATTGCCGCTATGGCGTCCTTCTAGAATTCGAAAGTCAGAATGAGCGTCAAAGTTAATAGCATTTACCGATTTTCCTTTTGCAAGGGCAGTACCTTTTATGTTACCGTAAGAATTATTGTGACCACCGCCAATTATTATCGGTGTTTTACCGGATTTGATGATGTTAAAAACAATATGAGAAACGTCTTTGTCTATTTTTTCCACTAATTGACTTAACTTGGAACGGTCATCGATATCATGGAAATTTAAATGTTCGACTTCTTTCATTTCTTCGGAAACATTAACCTGCCCTAAAACAATAATTTGGCTCCCTTTACAAAAACGATTGTGCTGTATATTTGCGATATTTTTGATAGCTGTGTCCCATGCTGAAGCTGTTCCTGGTCTTCCAAAATTAGCTCTTACTCCTATATCTTCAGGGATTCCTAACAAAACATACTTGGCTTCAGAAGTGTGTAAAAATGTAATGGGATCCACTCCTTTTGGTATCGTAATCATTTTTTCTCCAAATTTTATTTCGCCACTTCTGTGGTTGGTAATTTTGACAAGGTCATTCATTGTAAAAGGCAGAAGCTTTTCCATAAAAAAAATAATTTTTTCAAAAATACTATAATTGTGTTAACTTACGTTAGTACTTCAATATATATTGTTAAATTTGAAAAAAAAATATTTTAAAATGGAAGATCAAAAAAGTAGTTCAAGTCTCAAGGTAGTAATCGCTGTATTAGCGGTTTTATTAGTGGGAAGCTTAATTTACATATTTAAGGTTACTTCTGATGTAAAAACAGTTCAAACAGAATTGAAAACTACGATGAGTGACAAAGAAGTAGTCATGAAAGATTTACAAGAATTAAAAACAACTTATGATGCAGCAATTTCTGAGAATACTTCAATGTCTGATGAATTGATTCAAGAAAGAGACAAAGTGGTGAGTTTAATGGCTGATTTAAACAAGTCCAAAGGGGATGTGGCTTCAATGAATAAATACAAAACCCAATTTAATGCGCTTCAAAAAAACATGAAAGTTTTGATTGCTGAGAACGCAAATTTGAAAAAAGAAAATATAACCTTAACTACGCAACGTGATAGTACGGCAGTTGTCCTTGGAGTTTCTAAAAAATACAATGAGACTTTAGTTGGACAAAACGAAGAGTTAGCGAAAGCGGTAGAGAAAGGTGCTAAGTTGACTGTTTTAAATATGAAAACGTCAGCTTACAAAGTTAGAAATTCAGGTAAACAAATCGAAACGGATAAGGCCAGAAGAGCAGATGTTCTTAAAATTAGTTTTACAATTGCTGAAAATCAAATTGCGAAATCAGGTGATAAAACGTACTATGTACAAGTAATAGATAGCAAAAACAATGTTTTAGGAGATAAAAAGATCATCAATTTTGGTGATGACACATTGACGTATAGCTTCATGACTGTTGTGAAATATGAAAATAAAACAGTTCAGGTTACTGAAAATTTACCAGGAAAGGATTTTGAAAAAGGAACCTACTTTGTAAATGTCTTCGATAAAAATCAAATGGTTTCAAAAACTAGTTTTGTTTTTAGAATAGTATAAAATTTTACGTCATAAAAAAAGAGGAGCTCACTGGCTCCT
>NZ_AJXL01000024.1 GCF_000264055.1 Flavobacterium sp. ACAM 123
CCAAATTAGTAAAGCCCTTGCATACTCTCAAACAAGATGGGATAATTTATCGGCGTACCTACTAGATGGTAACTTGCAAATAGATAATAATCTGGTGGAAAATGCAATCAGACCAGTGGCCCTAGGTAGAAAGAATTATCTTTTTGCCGGATCGCACGATGCTGCTCAAAGAGCGGCTATGGCCTATACCTTTTTTTCTAACTGCAAAAAGCATAACGTAAATCCTTTTGAGTGGCTAAAATATACCCTTGAGAATATCCAATCTATAAACCACAAGAATATTAACGACCTGTATCCCCACAATTACAAGCGGCTAGCGGAATCTAAATCATTGTAACATTACGCTCCTATCATTAATCTTATTGAACTAAACAATATGTAGTTGCTCGGGTGGATACTGTCGTACAAGGGTGCGCGAGTCATTGACTATAGCACCCCAAATGATACGAGTCTCCCACCAGCGATCATAGGCCTGATTGGTTCGAAAACCTAAAAGGAGGGCAACGGCTGTACCAAAAACACCTGTCAGTCCAATAGGGATAGAAATTTTGGATAAAAAGCCATACTGATCCATAAAGCCAACTAAAATAGCGTAACAAGCTATAAATAGTATGTCAAACTTAATGGTATTCAAAAAATCAAATATTGAAATACGTTTATTTAAAAGCATAATTAAAATTATTATAATTGTTTGTTTAACAATAAAATCATCAAAGAAAAAAAGTATTTTTCATCTAGGGTATGTAACTCAAATTCATTTCCTATTTTTTTGAATAATAGAATAAATAAATATAACTCCATCCTAACTAAAATATAGTTTCAATAAAATCTGATTCCTATGAGTTAAGCTCATGAATGCGAATAAAGTTAGATGTTTTTTAGGTATCTATTTTTCAGTAACACAGCCTGAGCAAAATTTAGCATCTTCTACTAATAAATGTTTTAAAAATCCCATAATATTTCATTTTAAATTTATTTCTTGTTATTTGAAAATTTCAAAGCAACATCAATGATTCCATTTTTTATTAACTTTCAATCCATTCTTGTGATTTGCCTTTTTGATTTATATCAAAGTATTTTATCTCGGCATTGGTAAAAGGCTCCATAAACCGTGCTATCCATTCCTGCCACTTTTCTTTGCAAACTATTGCAATTTTCTCATACTCTTTTTCGTGGGCTGCATCCATTTTTAAGTCTTCCCAAAAGCCATTGATACTCCAGCCCTCAAAATCTTGCATCTCAAAATACCATCGGATTTTTAATCCTTTATCAAGAATTGTATGTATAATGGGGTGGACTTTTTCGATATCTTTTTGATGTAATTCCCCAATTGCAATTGTTGTGATTATATTCTCTTTTTTAATATCTATTATTTGTAACATCTCGATAAAATTAAATATATTATACTTGCAACGGAAGTGCAATAATTACCCACTACACTTGCCACAAATACCCTTAACAACTAGGTTTACATCTTCTGCAATAAAGCCTTCTGGTAAATTTATATGTGGAATTTTATGTTCTGTTAAACAAACGGTCTCATTACAGATTTTACAATGGAAATGTAAATGGAGGTCTTGCTCCAGTTCACAATTGCAATTTTGTTCACATATAGCATATTTAGTTGTACCTGTGCCATCGTCTATTTTATGGACAATGCCATTTATTTCAAAGGTCTTTAGTGTTCTATACAAAGTGGTTCTTTCAGAATTGTCGAAATATTCCTCTATGTGCGTAAGGCTTACTGCTACTTTCTTTTGAAAGAGAAATTTTAAGACTAACAACCGCATTGCTGTTGGCCTTACATTTTTAATTTCTAATAATTTATCTAAATTATCCATTTTTCAAAAAGTATTGCGTTTCAAGGATTCTCCCGTTTTAATTTGGAAGGCATCTTCAATGTTGGAAACGTATAGGATTCCATCTCCAGGCTCAGTGGTTTTACCATTCTCCAAAATTAGCTCAATTGCGGCTTGGGCTTCTTCGTTTTGACAGACTAGTTCCAATTTTATTATGGGACTGTCCGTAACATGAAAGTCCAATGAAGGTCGCGCTCCCGTTGCCTTAAATGCACCGGTACCTTCAGATTGTGATAGGGTCATACTCTTAAACCCATTAGTGATAAGGGCATCGATTACTTTTTGTATTCTGTTTGGTTTTATGAATGCTTTTATTTCTTTCATCTGTTAGAATTTTATTGTTTGTTATCTTTCTGATATAATTGGACATTAGCTATCTTGTTTGGTACCGCGATTTGTTCGGGGTCGTTTTATATGTTAAGACTTTTAAATATTGATTTTTATTTTGGTATTGAACCGAGTTTGCATGATAAACTTTAATTAAAAGTAGAAAGAAGTCAAACTCAGCTTTAAAACCGCTATTGTTTATTAATCATTGTGTTCTAATTCGCCTTTTACCATTTCTGATGAAAGGACGTATGCACCTTTGGTAACCACTTTAGCGGCCTGATTAACATCAGCAGGAAGACTCACTTCCACAAATCCCAAATCGGTCACGCCAACAGTTACAGGTATCATTTTAAACTTCATTTTTTTTCCTTGCTTTTCTTCATCTTCATCCAAAATGAAAATGAAGGACTGTTCACCGTTTTGGATAATGGCTGCTTGGGGAACTGCAAATGCGGATTTTTCTCCCTGTACGATTCTGCCTTGAACATACATTCCGGGAAGAAGATTTTTATCCTTATTCTTTATATCGGCAAGAACCTCTATCGCTTTTGGATCTGTCTCGAATGTTTTACCTACTGAACGCACAGTAGCTTTCAACAATTCATCAGGTCGGGAAGCTGTGGAAAAATAAATTTCCTGTCCTTTTTGAATTTGTCTAATGTCTTTTTCATATACTTTAAAGTTGAGATAGATCTTAGAATTGTCGCTTATCGAGAACATCTTTGATTGTGTACCCACATAATCTCCCAAGCTAATCATTACTTCATCCACATAACCACTTATTGGCGTTGTGATAGCCACCGCCGAATATATCTTCCCTTCTGCAACTTTTGTGGGATTAATGCCTAATAAACGCAGTTTAGCTTTTAGACCATTGACACTAGACGTGGTGGAACGGAATTTTGATTGCGCCATTTGGAAATCTTTTCCTGAAGAAACCCCTTTATCGTATAGGGTTTGCTTACGCTCAAAATCCTGTTTCAAAAAGACAAGTTCATTATTCTTTTCTTGAAATTCCTGTTGCATAGCAATGATATCGGGATGTTCAATATATGCCAAAACTTGGCCTTTGCTCACATTGTTACCTGGTATCACCTTAATTGAGCTAACGTTACCTCCTACAAAAGGACTTATGTTTGCTTTGTCCTGCGGGAACAATTCTAAGGTTCCCGTCACTTTTATGCTGTTGCCTAAATTCCGTTTTTCTAGCGTTATCACCTCGAGACCTATTATTTCGGCCTGTTGCTGCGTGATTTCCACGACATCTTTTTCACCTTTGTGTCCGCTATTTTCTTCAACGTGGGAATCCTCTGCTTTTTCAGTGTTTTTAGAATTTGTTTTCTTATGTCCCGATTCTCCCTTAGACTTTTCATTGCAGGAAGCGAACACTAAAGTCAAGGCTAAAAATATTGTTATTGCTATTGCTTTATTTTTCATTTCTTTTTATATTATAAATTCCCCAATTGGTACTTTACCTCAATGGTCTGTTGGTTGTATTGATTGATATATTGTAAATGTGTTTGTTTAATCTTAATTGCACTATTGAGGATTGTGATATAGTTTACATAATCTATTTCACCTTCCTTGGACGCTAACTGTGCAGTGGTTATCTGCTCCTCGGCCAAACGCAAGGCACCTTCTTCGTAATATCGTAATATCTTCTGCGTCTTTTCAATGGATTTGAGTAATTGCGAAATACGGCTTGCGGTAATTGCCTTTTGTTCTAAATACTGGTTTTCTGCAACCATCGCATCTGCCTTGGCTGCCTTTACTCTTGCTTTTTGTGGAAATAACCAGAGTGGAATCGTAATGCCAGCCTGATAAGCAGAAAACCCAGAAACGTCATTGTACTTTAGATTATCATAGCTAAGGCTAAATTTGGGTAAAAACTGTGATTTCTCTACACTAATATTTGCTTTGCTAACTTCCACATTTTGAAGAGAATATTGTAATATGGGATTTTCTGCTAAAGAAGTTGAATCTATCAATGCACTAGTATATAGTGGTTTATAAGTATCTGAAATAGTTTCAATGTAGCCGTCAGTTCCTAAATATTGTCTTAGAGCACGTTTGGCAATTTCAATATCGTCGTTTGCCTGTTGTCGAAGTACCTGAATTTGCTGGTATTCCGTAGAAGCGGAAATGAATTCTAATTTACCTGTTTCTCCCGTAGTATAACGTAGTTGTGCAGCGGTCTTAAAATTAGCATACACACTATCCAATTGTTCCGCAAAAAGCAGTTGAGCCTTATTGTAATTTATCTGGTCGTAAGTCTGCATCACATTTCGAACTAGCTGTTGTTCATTTAACGCATAGAATTTTTCGCCTAAAGCAATACGTTGTTTGTAAAACTTCGATTTTGAAAAACCCGAAAGCAAATCAATATTTCCCTGTTGTATCCCAAAGGTACGCAGTGTTCCTTGTTGCAGGCCTTGGTCTTGCATACCAGTATATAAAGAGGTACTACCCAAGTCAAAACTTGTGCCTTTCATAGCCTGTTCCCGTTCTATTAACGCTTGACTTTCTTTAAGAGAAGGGTAATTTTGCTTTGCCATTGCAATAGCTTCTTCCAATGTAATAGTCTTTGAAAGTGCATTGCCCTGCTTTATTTCCTGTGCAAAGCTGTTTCCAGAAGTGAACACACCTCCTAACAAAACAAGTATAGTAACTACTGTCGTGCTTTTATTGATGTAGCTCACATCTCCACCATTACCTTTTTTCTCTTTACGTGCTTCTAGCAAATAATAAAGAACCGGAAGAATGACTAAGGTTAAAAATGTTGCGGTAAGGAGTCCACCAATGACTACCGTTGCCAAAGGACGTTGTACTTCGGCACCTCCAGAGGTCGAAACCGCCATTGGTATAAAGCCCATGATAGCTGCTGTTGCCGTAAGTAAAATTGGTCGCAAACGTTCGTGTGTAGCTTCGTATATTCTGTCTTTTAGATTAGTCATTCCACTTTCCTTTAGTTCGTTGAATTTATTTATGAGGACCAATCCATTCAGTACTGCAACGCCAAAGAGGACAATAAACCCGACGCCCGCAGAAATACTGAAAGGCATACCACGTATCCATAAAGCGAATACACCACCTATGGCTGCCAATGGTACTGCCATATAAATCATTATGGATTGTGAAAATGAATTGAGTGCGAAGTAGAGTAATATAAATATTAAGAACAATGCTATTGGTACCACAATCATTAAGCGGTCTGTAGCTCGTTGTAAATTTTCGAACGAACCACCGTAAGTTACGTAGTAACCAGGGGGTAATTTAACTTCGGTTTCCAGTTTTTGCTGAATCTCTTCAACCATCGACTTGACATCACGTCCACGTACATTCACACCAACCGAAATACGACGGTAGGTATTGTCCCTTGAAATTTGCATTGGACCAGGTTTGTAACTAATGTCAGCTACTTCCTTTAAAGGCACTTGTGCGCCATTTGGTAAATCTATATATAGATTTTTAAGGCTGTTAATATCTGTTCTAAATTCCTTTGCCAAACGCATAACCACATCAAAGCGTTTTTCACCTTCAAAAATGACACTTGCCTTTTCTCCTGCAAAGGCTGCACTCACATAATCATTTAGTTTGTCAACGGTTACGCCGTATTGTGCCATCTTTGCACGGTTGTATACCACGGTCATTTGTGGCAAGCCACTGGTGGCTTCCACATTTAAGTCTGCTGCACCGGGAACGGTTCTGATGACTGCTGCAATTTCCTGAATCTTAGCTGCTAGAACCTCCAAGTCCTCTCCGTATAATTTTATTGCGACATCTTCCCGAACGCCTGTAAGCAATTCATTAAAGCGAAGCTCAACAGGTTGCGTAAATACAAAATTAACTCCCGGAATCACAGAAACTTTCTCTTTAATTTTTTCTACAAGTTCTGCCTTGCTATCTGCCGAGGTCCATTTGCTTTTATCTTTTTCCAGAATGATATAGCTGTCAGCAATATCCATAGGCATCGGGTCTGTGGGGATTTCGGCAACCCCAATTCTGGATATCATTGTTTTGACCTCGGGAAACTGATTCACGATATTTTGAAGTTTTTTTGATGTTTCAATAGATTCGGTAAGACTGCTACCCGGTTTTATCAACGCCTGCATTGCGATATCTCCCTCATCAAATTTTGGAATAAATTCGCCTCCCATAGTGCTAAAAATAAAGCCTGCAATCAATAATAAAGCTACCGCAGCAGAAATAACAACTACTTTAAATCGAAGTGCAAAGATTAGCAATGGTAGATACGCGCGATTGAGGCCGTTCATAATTTTATCGCTGAGCCTATCAATCTTATTTTCAAATTTGGCGAACCAACTGTTTTGATTTTTTGTAGGTTTTAAAAATAATGCCGAAATCATAGGAACATAAGTAAGACAAAGGATAATAGCCCCTAAAACTGCAAAACCGAAAGTAAACGCCATTGGACGGAACATTTTTCCTTCAACCCCTGTTAAGAATAAAATGGGGGTAAAAACTATTAAAATGATTAATTGTCCAAAAAAGGCTGAATTCATCATTTTACTGGCGGAATCGTAGGCGATTTCATCCATTTCCTTTTGGTCAATGGCTGCGGAGGTTTTTTTGATCCGCTGATGGATATGGAATACCATTCCTTCCACAATAATGACAGCACCATCCACAATAATCCCGAAGTCAATCGCACCTAAGGACATCAAGTTTGCCCAAACTCCAAATTGTTTCATCAAAATAAAGGCAAACAATAGTGATAATGGAATTACTGAAGCTGTTATCAATCCGCCACGGAAACTTCCTAGAAGAAGCACTAAAACAAATATTACAATCAATGAGCCTTCAACAAGGTTTTTTTCGACGGTACTTGTTGTTCTATCAATTAGATCGCTTCTACTTAAAAAAGTATCGATATATACACCTTCCGGAAGGGATTTTTGAATTTCGGCTATCCGAGTTTCTACATTTTTAACTACTTCGCCTGGACTTTCTCCTTTCAGCATTAAAATTTGTCCGCCTACGGACTCATGACCATCTTGGGTGAAAGCACCATAACGCACTTTACTGCCATAACCTACTTTCTCGGCCACATCACGTATCAATACAGGAGTACCATTCTGTGTGGTTACTACAGTATTTTCTAGGTCGGCGATGCTACGAGCTAAACCTTCACCACGAATAAAGTTAGCTTGATGGTTTTTTTCGATATAAGCTCCACCCGTATTTGCATTGTTAACTTTCAGGGCTTCAAAGACCTGATTCATTGTAATACCAAAACTTTTGAGTTTATTGGGATTTATGGCTACTTCATATTGCTTCACATAGCCTCCAAAGGCATTGACCTCCACAACTCCAGGCACTAATGCCATTTGACGTTTTACAATCCAATCCTGGATGGTACGAAGCTCCATTGCGTCATATTTACCTTCGTAGCCTTTCTTTACTTTTAATGAGTATTGGTAAATTTCGCCCAATCCTGTAGTGATGGGTGCCATAAAGGGTTTTCCAAATCCATTAGGAATCTCTTCACTAACTTCCGCAAGTTTTTCTTGTACCAGTTGTCTCGGTAGATAAGTTCCAGCTTCGTCTTTAAAAACAATGGTTACTACGGAAAGACCAAAACGTGAAACGGAACGCAGCTCAATAACATCGGGCAAATTTGCCATTGCTAATTCCACAGGATAGGTTACGAATTGCTCAATATCTTCCGTTCCTAAATTAGGGGTAGTAGTTATAACTTGTACTTGGTTGTTTGTAATATCGGGCACAGAACCCAAGTTTATAGTGAACATAGAGTAAATACCTGTGCCGATAAGTGCCACTATAAAGAGTCCAATAATAAATTTATTATTAATGGAAAATGAAATGATTTTGTTAATCATATAATGTGATTTAATTCAGTTTAAATGATGAGTTTACGCAAGAGCGCAAGCTAAAATTGAAGCGATGCTTATTTTTAAAAGCATGACTTTAGGATATAGTTATCCATTAAAAAAAAACTGAATTAAACCTTTGGTGGTTGAAAAGAGGATTCCAGATATCTGGAATTGAAATTGAGAAAATATCGAGTAAATTTTTTATCATTTACAAACTTTAATTGATCAATTAGATCTGTATTGAGGTTTGCGATAAATAATACAGCACGACAACATTGATGATGGGAGTGAACAGGCATATTCTCCTTATCTGGATTGTTATGATGACCTGTATTCGTTCCATCATTATCGATATAATCTTCTACTACATATTCAAAAAAAGAGTCACCATATATCTTATGATCTTGATAATGGGCAATAAAGTTTGAAATTTCCTGAATTGGATTACATATATCCATATCTGCGCTAATCCCTTGAAAAAGGAATAGAATAGACATTGATATGGAAATTAGTGCTTTCATAATAGAGTGCAAAGATAGAATAATTTTTGTGCAACACTGTTGCAAAGTTCAAGTTTAGTATGTCCATCGAAATACTATTCGATGGACATACTAAGCTAATCTGCAGCTTAAATTGAGAATAAAATCTACTATAGGTTGGTATTGTTTCTGGTCTTTAAACAATTCGCTTCATTGTGGTTCTGTCGCGTCTGTATAGTAACTATTATCTTTAGAACTTCAAAATATATTAAATGAATACCAAAGGTCATTGTTATCCCAAAGCTATTATTCTTCAGGCCGTTTATTTCAAATTAAGATTTACATTGATTTACAGGGATGTTGAGGAAATAATGAAAATGCGTGGAATAGCATTTGATCATGCTATGATTTAGCGTTAGGTGTTAAAATTTGCACCTTTGATTGAATCACAAATCAAAAAGCGAAAGAACAGAGTAGGCGCCAGCTGGCGAATTGATGAAACTTATATAAAGGTAAAAGGTATCTGGTGTTACTCATATCGAGCTGTTGATAAGTTGGGTAATACGGTGGATTTTCTTCTTACCAAAAGAAGACAAAGAATGAGTGCGCAGCCATTCCTAATTAACCAATAAATAATAATTGCCGACCAACGGTAATAAATATAGACAAAAGCGGCTCTAACATCAGCGCAATAAGGGTTTACAACAAACGATCATTTTCGAATATAAAGATTAGGCAATGTAAATACCTCAATAATATTGTTGAGCAGGATCATCGTTTTATAAAATGGAGGATACAAAACGGTTTGGGTTTTAAAAGTTTTGAGTCCGCCAAAAGAACCTCAGGAGGAATTGAAGTGTTACACATGTTGAGAAAGAATCAGATGCTTAAGCCAGGCACAAGTATGTTCAAATCATTTTGCAAATTGGCTGCATAATTTTCGGGTCGCTGATTTCTCTTGGATTTTTATGGCAGATGCGACAGAACCTTTTGTCGAAATTTAAAGCTCTTTAAAATAGGAACGCTTACCAAAATCTGATACGTATGTTATAATAAAAGGGGCTATAAAGCCCCTTCATCTGTAAATGAATAATAGTTCTCTGGAGTAATAATTAAATGATCTAATAATTGGATATCAAGAATCTTACTGGCTGCTTTAACCTTAGCAGTAATTTGTTTGTCAGCTTCCGAGGCGATTAGTTTACCTGAGGGATGGTTGTGAATCATGATGATCCCAGTGGCATTGGCTTTTAGGGCTGCGGCAAATATCAATCTTACATCAACTACGGTTCCAGTGATACCTCCTGATGATATTTCATAAGCACCTAGTACTTTGTTGCTGTTGTTTAATAATAAGATTTTAAATTCTTCAAAGAATTCAATGGTATTGGGATTCCAAATCTGTAATGCAATTTGATAAGCAGATTTAGAGGATGTGATTAGAGGACGTTCTGCTGCTTTTACTCTTGATTTGTAATGCAATTGGATTTCTGAAACAGTTCCCCAATTTGGATTTTTAGCATGATTTTCCATGATTTCTATAATTAAAGATTAATAATAGAACTCGAAAGGTCATGGGCGAGCGAGTGCAAAAAGCAACGCAATAAAGTAAGGGGAACCCGAGTATTTATGGGGGAATTTTTTGCTAGCGAACCGAAGCCCATTACCTAACTTTGTTGTAGTATTTGTCGAAGGTTAGTCTCTTAGGACTGGAACTATTTGCTCAAGTGTCGTTTGTTGTATATTCCATTTTATGATGACGACTGACTTTAAAGTATTTAATAAGAATTGTATGGTTCTAATGACATGATTTAAAGGTGTACAGTTATAGGCTTACTATTGATTCGTTCTCAAAATCAGTTGAATAGAAAATAAAGTGGCCAGTGTCATTATTTATTATAAAACACCTTTACTACAGCTTAAGGACTATTCGTATTAATTTTAAAAATATCACCAAAACTAGGTATTGCCTAACTCTACAAAAATGCGTTTATTTACAAGTCAACTAAGAAAGAAAAATAAGACGTGGTAGAGCATTTTAAATTTAGCCTTTTTACAAAGCGTTACCTTTTCAATTATACTACCTTAGAACTCTTAAACAAATTTGATTAATTACAATTAATGGCAGCCGAACAAAAACAAAAATTAGAACAACAACTCTGGAACATCGCAAACACCCTTCGTGGTAAAATGGATGCCGACGATTTTAGAGATTACATATTAGGTTTCATTTTCTACAAGTACTTGAGTACTAAAATGGATTTGTATGCCAACCAAATACTACAACCAGACGGACTAACTTTTCAGGAGATTGAAGGACATGCTGATGAAGCCTTGCTACTGCAGGAAGTAAAACAACTTGCCATTGATAAATTAGGCTTTTTCTTAGAACCGTCAGAGCTGTTTTCTGAATTGGCGCATAGAGGAAATGCCGGTGGAAAAAACAATTTCATTCTAGGCGACCTTGCCAAAGTACTGACTCACATTGAGCAAAGTACCATGGGTTCAGAGAGTGAAGAAGATTTTGGAAACTTATTTTCCGACTTGGATTTAACCTCTCACAAATTAGGGAAGTCGGAAAGTGATAAAAACGAATTGATCGTTAAAGTTCTGACACATCTGGATGAAATTGATTTTGATCTAGAGAATACAGATAGCGACGTTCTTGGTGATGCTTACGAATACCTTATTGGTCAGTTTGCTAGTGGAGCAGGAAAGAAAGCGGGTGAATTTTATACCCCGCAACAAGTAAGCAGCGTTTTGGCTCAACTAGTAACGGTAGGCAAAGACAAATTAAAGAGTGTTTACGATCCTACTTGTGGTTCTGGTTCTTTGCTGTTACGTGTTGCCAAAGAAGTAAAAGACGTAAGCGCTTTTTACGGACAGGAAATGAATCCTACGACCTACAACCTTTGTCGTATGAACATGATCATGCACGATGTGCATTACAAACGTTTTGATATCAAGAATGAAGATACCTTAGAACGCCCACAGCATATTGACCAACGTTTTGAAGCTATCGTTGCTAATCCGCCTTTCTCGGCCAACTGGAGTGCAAGCCCACTTTTTATGACGGATGAGCGTTTCTCGGCTTATGGTAAACTAGCACCTAGCAGTAAGGCCGATTTTGCCTTTGTACAACACATGGTGCACCAATTGGCCGACAACGGAACCATGGCTATCGTTTTGCCCCACGGCGTTTTGTTTCGTGGTGGTGCCGAAGGTCATATTCGTAAATACCTAATCGAAGACAAAAATTACCTCGATGCCGTGATTGGCCTTCCCGCCAATATATTTTACGGAACTTCGATTCCTACTTGTATTTTGGTATTGAAAAAAACACGCCAAAACCCCGATGATGTTTTATTTATAGACGCCAGCCAACATTTTGAGAAGATCAAAACCCAAAATGTATTGCTAGACGAACACATTGACAAAATCATAAATACCTACAGCAACCGCCTTGAAGAAGATAAATACAGCCGTATTGCCGCACTAAATTTCATGGCGTCGCAGGATTACAACCTGAATATCCCTCGTTATGTGGATACCTTTGAAGCCGAAGACAGGATCGATATTAATGCTGTTGCAAAAGAAATAAAAGCATTAGACACGCAAATAGAGGCCACGGATAAAACCATTGAAGCTTTTTGTGCAGAACTGAATATTTCAACTCCTTTTTAGATAGTAAAATATGAAAGAAGAACAAGAAATTATTATTTATAATACAGAAGACGGAAAAGCATCAGTAGCTCTTTTTGCTAAGGAAGGAGATGTCTGGATGAATCAAATTCAATTAGCAGAACTTTTTGACACCTCTAAACAAAATATAAGCTTACATATTATAAATATCTTGAAAGAAAAGGAGTTAGAAGCGATTTCAGTTGTCAAGGATTACTTGACAACTGCCGTTGACGGTAAAAATTATAACATTACTTTCTATTCCCTTGAAATGATTCTTGCTGTCGGTTTTAGGGTTCGAAGTAAAAGAGGAACGCAATTTCGCCAATGGGCAAATCAAAACCTAAGAGAATATATGGTCAAGGGTTTTATCATGGATGATGAACGCCTGAAGAACCCAAACGGCAGGACAGATCATTTTGATGAGTTATTAGCTCGTATACGTGATATTAGAGCCTCCGAAAAAAGGTTCTATCAAAAAGTGCGTGATTTATTTTCTTTAAGTAGCGATTACGATAAAACAGATAAAGCAACACAAATGTTTTTTGCCGAAACGCAAAACAAATTATTATACGCCATAACAGGGAATACCGCTGCCGAAATCGTCATTACTCGTGCTAATCCAAAACAACCCAATATGAATTTAACCAATTGGAAAGGTGCAGTAGTACGAAAGCAAGATATTTATACCGCAAAAAACTATTTGACCACTGACGAAATAGATAGTTTAAATCGTTTTGTGGTGGTGTTTCTAGAAACGGCTGAATTAAGAGCTAAAAACAAACAGGATATTACGATGAATTTTTGGAAAACCAATGTAGATCGTATTATTGAGTTTAATGATAAAAAAGTATTGAACCATCTGGGCAAAGTAACTCATGCGCAAATGGAGAAAAAAGTAGATGCTATTTATGAAAAATTCAATACCCAAAGAAAACAATTCGATGTCCAAAAAGCAGATGAGCAAGATTTGGAAGAACTAAAACAACTGGAAAACCAAATAAAAAACAAACCCAAAAAATAACCATGGAAAAACTACTACCACAATTGCGCTTTCCTGAGTTTACGTCGGAATGGGAAGAGAAGTCCTTTAAAGATATTGTAAAAATTAATCAAGGGTTGCAAATACCAATTTCAGAAAGACTTACCGACCAAATAGAAAACTCATATTTTTATATTACAAATGAATTTTTAAAAGCTAATTCTGAAAAAAAATATTTTGTAAAAAACCCAAACCAATCAGTTGTTTGTAAAAAGGAAGATATTTTAATGACTCGAACTGGTAATACTGGTATGGTTGTAACTAATGTTGAAGGTGTATTTCATAACAATTTCTTTAAAGTTGCATATCCTGAATATATTGATAAAACATACTTATATAATTTTCTGAAACTTGATGGAACTCAGAATTTGATAAAAAAATTAGCTGGAACTTCAACAATACCAGACTTAAATCATTCTGATTTTTATAGAATTGAATTGCAATATCCATCCCTTCCCGAACAAACCAAAATCGCTTCTTTCCTAACTGAAGTCGATAAAAAACTAACCGCCTTAAAACAAAATAAAATCCTTTTAGAGCAATACAAAAAAGGCGTGATGCAGCAATTTTTCTCGCAAGGACTCCGCTTTAAAGACGATGATGGAAATGACTTTGCGGATTGGGAAGAGAAAAAGTTAGGGGAGGTTTATAATTTTAAAGTAACAAATTCATTTTCAAGAGAAAACTTGAATTACGATAATGGTGATGTTAAAAATATTCATTACGGTGATATTCATACTAAATTTCAATCTAATTTTAATATTTCAAATGAAATTGTACCATACATAAATCCTGAAATTTCAATTCAAAGGATTTCCGAGGATAATTATTGTAAGGAAGGTGATTTAGTTTTCGCTGATGCTTCTGAAGATTATGCAGATATAGGGAAGTGTATTGAAATAATAAATTTAAATAATGAAAGAACTTTAGCTGGTTTACATACTTTATTGGCAAGACCAGATTTATCTAAAATTTCAATTGGATTTGGAAATCGTTTAATGAAATCCGAAAAAATAAGGAATCACATTATGAAAATTGCACAGGGTTCGAAAGTCCTTAGTATTTCAATAGGAAGAATGTCGGATTTATTATTAGAATTCCCATCATTACCAGAACAAACCAAAATCGCAAATTTTCTGTCTGCAATCGATGAAAAAATCAATCATTGCCAAGAACAAATAGACCAAACCACGATTTGGAAAAAAGGGTTGTTGCAGCAACTATTTGTGTAATTAAAATTGTTAATAAGAATACAAATAATAAACCTATAAGTTGATTATATGAAAATAGATGCTATATTTGCACCATCATTATTTACTTTCCACTACTCTGGAGAAGTAGACAATGAGTATGATCGTCTAATGGATCATTGGACAGATGTTAGCTATCTTAGAAAATATGCAAAAGAAAATGCCGTAGTAAACATCAATCAATTTGTAAAAGACAGACTAAAAGATGCGGAACAAATACAAGATGTATTAGAAGAAATCACAATAAATAATCAACCTTTAGAATTTTATTTCAGAACACTTTTTGATACAGAATCAGGGATTAAGACACTTTCTTTACAAAAAGGAAAAATTATAAAAAATGGAATTAGAATCTATGCCATTAAAATTGACACCAATTGTTTTGTCATTACAGGTGGCGCCATAAAGATGACTCAAACTATGCAAGATCATCCTGATTCAAATAATGAATTAACAAAAATTAAGACAGCAAAAGAATATTTACAGGAGCACTCCATATTTGATACTGATTCTTTTTACGAACTTATAAACGAATAAAAATGAGTAATATAGAAAAATTAACCGCATTGGTTTCTTCAAAAAACACCAATACAGTTGCCAAAAATAAAGATAGAATTAAAAATAGAGCGATGTTGAGAGAGTCTCAAAATATTGCTTTAAAAGTTCTGGATCGTTTGGACGATTTAAATTGGACTCAAAAAAAATTGGCAGAAAAGTTAGAAGTAAGTCCGCAGCAAGTGACCAAAATAGTAAAAGGCCAAGAAAATCTTACCTTGGAAACTCAAATAAAACTTCAAGACATTTTAAAAATTCCAATTTTAGCCTCGTATTATGATACTATTGAAGAAAAAAATAGCGCGGAAATTGTAAAAACGACAACTGAAAGATACTTTGCTCCAAAACCAAAATTCAAACTAGCCGATAAAATTTTGCTGGCTAAAAAAGAATTTAAAATGGAGTACAATCCTATTTCTGAAAAGTATAACTATTTCGAACAAACTGCATAATGGAAAATGAATCTATCGGCTTTGCTTTAGTAGCAATTAAAACGGAACAATTTGCTTTATTTGAAGAGAAATATTCATCAAAAAAGGAATTGAATATTACAACCTCATTAGAATTTAAAATTAATGAGGAGCAAAAATTAATTGGTGTTTTTGCTACTTTTACTTTTGAACAATCAAAAAAAATATTTATTAAAATACAAGTAAGCTGTCATTTTAATATTGAACCAAATACTTGGACGTCATTTCTAAAAGACAACAATGTGGTTTTTCCAAAAAACTTCATTTGTCATTTAACCATGTTAACTATTGGAACTTCAAGAGGAATTCTTCACGCTAAAACAGAAGGTACCGAATTTAATAAATTTATTCTCCCAACTATTAATGTGAATCAGTTAGTTGAAAAAGATGCTGAGTTTATTATCAATATATAGGAAAGGTGTTCTAACAATTATTCTTATTAAATTATGAGTCATCAATCTGAAGCACAATTAGAAAACAATCTAATCAAGCAATTACTGGGTTTGGGTTATACATCCGTAAGAATTCGAGATGGAGACGCTTTAGTCTCTAATCTAAAAAGCCAACTGGAATTGTTTAACCAAACTAGCTTCAGTACTAAGGAGTTTGATGCTGTTTTGAATCATCTCGCCAAAGGCAATGTGTTTGAAAAAGCCAAAACCCTACGTGACCGTTTTCAGTTAACTAAAGAAGATGGTACTTCGTTTTATGTTCGTTTTTTTAATAGTGAAACTACAACGGAAAATCTTTATCAAGTAACCAATCAAATTAGTCTGGAAGGAAGCTACAAGAATCGCTTTGATGTCACACTTTTGATTAATGGTCTGCCTTTGGTACAAATAGAACTCAAACGTTCCGGTACCGAAATCAAAGAAGCCTTTAACCAAATCAATCGCTATCAAAAACATTCGTTCTGGAGCAATCACGGTTTGTTTCAATTCGTGCAACTCTTTGTGATTAGCAATAGTGTAGATACGAAGTATTTGGCCAATAATAAATTACAATCGGTCAAACAGACCTTCTTTTGGGCTGATGCCAATAACAAAAATATTACCGAATTAATAGAATTTGCAGCAGCATTTTTAAATCCAAACCATTTGGGCAAAATCATAGCGCATTATATTGTCATCAATGAGACGCACAAAGTCATGATGATTTTGCGTCCGTACCAGTATTTCGCTACCGAAGCTATAATTCATCAGGTTAAACATTCTAGCGATAACGCTTATATTTGGCACACCACGGGTTCGGGGAAAACCTTAACCTCTTTCAAAGCGAGCCAGATTGTGATGGATTTGCCAGAAGTGCATAAAGTGGTATTTGTAGTCGATAGAAAAGATTTGGATTTCCAAACGATGAATGAATTCAACGCCTTCAAGAAAGACAGCGTTGATGTGACTGACAATACACAATCCCTAGTAAAACAACTGACGGATAATACAAAATTAGTCTTAACTACGATTCAGAAATTAAACAGTGCTGTTTCAGACCGTTTCAAAAATAGCCTTGAAGCGCTAAGACACCAGAAAATTATTTTCATTTTTGATGAATGTCATCGCTCACAATTCGGGGAAACCCACGAACGCATTACCAAGTTTTTTGATAAAAGTCAGTTGATTGGTTTTACTGGTACACCCATTTTTGCCGAAAATGCTTCTAAAAATGAATTCGGAAAGCGCACCACCAAAGATTTATTTGGTAATTGCCTGCATAAATATGTAATTACTGATGCTATTAAAGATCAAAATGTATTGCGTTTCGGTATAGAATATATCGGAAAATACAAGAACAAAAGCAATACTTTTATTGATATTGAAGTCGAAGAAATCGACAAACAAGAAGTGCTGGATTCACCCAAACGGATTGAGAAAATTGTCGATTACATTATAGCCTACCACGATCAGAAAACGTTCAGCAAACAGTATTCGGCTTTGTTGACTGTGAGTAGTATTGACAATGCCATACAGTATTATGATTTCTTTCAACAAAAGAAAGAAGCAGGAGAACACGATTTGCGCATAGCGACCATTTTTACCTATGGTGCCAATGAAGATTCAGACGAAGCACAAGATTTTTTACCAGGAGATTATGATTTTGATGTAGCAGCCGAACCCAAAACAAGTTATAAATCAAGCCACAGTCGAGACAAATTAGAAAGCTATATTGGACATTACAATAAAATGTACAAAGGAAGTTTTACGACCAAAGATCCCAAATTATTTGAATCGTATTTCAAAGATATTAGCCGACGTTTGAAAGAACGAGAGAAAGAAAACTTTAATGATGCCACAGACCGTTTAGATATTGTCATTGTGGTTAACATGATGCTTACTGGTTTTGACGCCAAGAAAGTAAATACCTTGTATGTAGATAAAAATCTAAAGCAACACGGCTTAATTCAAGCGTTTTCAAGAACAAACAGAATACTAGGAGAACAGAAGTCACAAGGGAACATTCTGTCCTTTAGAAACCTCAAAAAAGCTACCGATGATGCAATTACTTTGTTTTCGAACAAAGACGCCATAGACGTAGTCACGATTCCCGACTATGAAAAAATAGCCGAAAAATTTGCCGAAGCCTTGAAAGCATTGCGTGAAATCACACCCACATACCAAAGCGTAAATGATTTGAAAGATGAAGAAGCGCAAGCTTTATTTGTGCAAGCCTTCCGGAAATTGATGCGTAACATGAATGTCTTACAATCCTACACTGATTTTGATTGGGAGGATTTAGAAATTGAGCAACAAGAATTTGAAGATTACAAAGGAAAGTATTTGGACTTGTACGAAAAGGTGAAGCAAGACACCCAAGTACAGAAAACTTCGATCCTAGATGATATTGATTTTGAATTGGAGTTGATACACCGGGATAAAATAGGAGTGGCTTATATCCTGAAATTATTGGCGCAATTGAAAGGCGCCAACACCTCGGAAGCCAAAGCCCAAAGAAAAGCCATATTGGATTTATTAGGTGGCGACATCAAACTGAGAAGCAAACGAGAATTGATTCAGAAATTCATTGACGAAAACATGCCGCACATCAAAGACGACGATGCCATAGAAGAGGAGTTTGAGAAATTCTGGCAAGAGCAAAAAGTATTGGCTTTAGGAAAACTCTGCGAAGAAGAACACCTGGACAAAGCCCAGTTCAAAGCCTTAATCGATGCGTACATCTACAGCGGCCGAGAACCCATAAAAGATGAAGTTTTTCAATGCTTAGACAATAGACCAAGCATATTGCAAGCTAGAGTAATAGGGGATAGGATCATTGCAAAGATGAAGGAATTTGTGGAGCTGTTTGAGAAGGGAATGGTGGCTTAGGAGGGGATAGTGAAATGT
The DNA here is from genome assembly GCF_000264055.1 of Flavobacterium sp. ACAM 123. Classification (GTDB taxonomy): domain Bacteria; phylum Bacteroidota; class Bacteroidia; order Flavobacteriales; family Flavobacteriaceae; genus Flavobacterium. Next base: position 18,860 of record NZ_AJXL01000024.1, read on the forward strand.
TGTTGCAGGTTTGTGGTATAAAAAGAAAGCGGTTAAGAAGGAAAAAGTGGTTAAGGGGAAGAAAGGAAATGTGTTTCAGGAGCCTGGAGAGAAATATGGGTATGGTGAATTGTTTGGGGAGTAATATTATACGAATAGTTAAAGTTTTAAAATGAGATTAAAATATATTAAAATAAATAGTGATTACTTAATTTTCAAAAAGGGAGAGGTGTTTAACTTTAATTTGAATGAAGGTTCAATAGAGAATAATATAAATCAAAAATTTAATGTTATCACAGGTAGTAATGGATCTGGAAAGACTTTGCTAATGAGCATGCTAAGTAATTTTTTTCATAATATTGATAGATTTCACGAAAGAACAAATTTTGACATTGAAATATTTTATGAAATAAAGTATGCTGAATCAACAAAACAAGTTACCATCAATTCTAATGCAGGCAAATATTATATTTCTATAGAAGATGAATTTGAGAATGCAAAAATTTTACCAAACATATATTATAGACGATATAATATTATCCCATTAGACGAAAAACTTTATAACGAAAAAAATCAAACACATTTTATTCTTATTAAAGGATACCTACCAAAATCTATAGTACTCTCTATCTTTTCAATTCATGGGGAATATCCTAATAATCGTCATCGACAGTATATAGGTGACAAGATGCTCAGAGTTTATGATATTTCAAAATTATATGGAACAAATCATTTTGGATTGCCAACTATAACTCGAGGCATATCTAGATTCTTAAAATTAATGTTTACAGATGATAGATCAGATTTCTTCGAAACCTTAAAATCTTTAGGTTTTGAATTCAACAATCATGTTTTAATTAATTATGATTCTCAACTTGAATGGAAGCATGTAGATAATTCAAATTTTCAAAAAATAGTATCATTAAGTGAGGCTGGTGAAGCCTATTTAAATGATTTGCAGTTTATACGTAATGAAAAAATAATTGATTTTTCCAACATGAGTACAGGTGAAAAAATGCTCATTTATCGAATTATATCTATCCTATCAGAGATTGAAGATGATTCTTTAGTAATTGTTGAAGAACCCGAAATGCATTTAGATTTTTCATGGAATAGACAGTTAATTTCATTATTCGATACTGCTTTTAAGGCATACAATGCCCATATTATTTTTATTACTCACAATCCTTACTTAATAAATTCATTAAATAAGAATCAAGTTTTATTTTTAAAGAACGGAACTCAAAATGAAATTCAATCAAATACTTTTCAATTGGGTATTGAAGAGCTTTTTATAGAAATGTTTGATGATAAGTTCTCATTAAATACAAGTGAGCTTAATGTAATAGAAAAGATCAGTAAGACTGATAATTTAGACGTTATTCAGAAAATCTATGATAATTTGGGTAATTCAATATACAAATATTTAGCCTTTCAAAAAATTCAAAAACTAAAAGGAGATGTGGAAGGTAAGTAATACCAGAAACAAAGTAATTTTAGATAAATTTCATTCTAAAATTATAGTACCTCTTTTTGATTTTATTATAAAATTAAAAGAGAATTCATATAACAGAGTTAATTTTGAAGATTTTGAACAGGAAATTTTAAAATTATTAGATCCTCTTTTTCCAAAAAATATATTCAAAATAAAACATAACGAAAAAGAGTGTTACAAATTAATTCTAGACCTTTTGAATTCTAAAACGTTGAATGAACTAAAGGAACAAAAAATAATGTTTGAAAGTCAAAATAGTAGCATCGATGCTGGTAATTATTCTCTAACACATGAAAATGTACCTGACGAATTTTATAGAATTTTTTCTAATATTTTATACTCTAAATGTTTTGATGACGATGCTTGTTGGGAATATATTCAAACAGGCTTTAAATATAAGAGGACTGATTTTCACAATAATTTCAAAACTGAAAATAGAAATAGAACTATTTGTAGTCTATGCGATACAGATACTGTAATTGCAAAAAGTAATGGTATAGTGGAACATTTTTTACCCAGAAATAGATTTCCCTACCTTTCTATGAATGCAAATAATCTGATCACATCTTGCAATGCTTGCAATTTAGGAGAAGAAGGAAAAGGTGCTGGTTCAGTAAATCCAATATGGTCGCCTTTTAGTAGACAAATTGGAGATAATATAATTTATAATATAGAAATAGATAAGATAACAATCACTCCTAGAGAAGGAAACATTGCAATAGATAATTATCTTGATTTATTGAAATTAAATAACCGATTTTCAACTAAATCTGTATATAATTCATCAATTGTTAGATTGAACGCTGAAATATCATCTCACCAACAGTTATCCAAATTAATTTCAGTTGATAATTTATTATCATATTTCACTAATAATTTAGAATCGAGAAAAAATGAAGGTTCTTATTTTTTTAAGAAAAATTACTTTGGAGATAATTACAAGGAATATATGGAGGAATTGACAACTTTATAAATTAAGCAATATAGAAAACAAATTATTTTTAATAATTAATTCAAGGAAAAAAGTATTTGAAAGCAGAATACATGATGTAGTTGACCTAGAAATGAAGCTATGAACTCGCAACCTTTTTTATGTTGAATGGTCAAGAGCAAAATAAAATTTAGCTGTTTTAATGTTATCTAAAATTGATGAAGCAGCGTTAATTAATATCAAGAGTTGGTTTGGCGAAGGTAATGTAGTTGACGTACAAGATTTTTTAGATGCCTAAATTCTTCAGTTGAGTAAAAGCGATTATAATTATTATATAAATCATCTTTGATACATAAATTATTAAAATAACGCTATTCTACTTTCCAACAACTCCAAATACTTCTCTTTCATTTCATGTGAGAGAAAAGAAATATCAAGCAGCTCCTTCCATTTAGGAGTTGCTTTTTTCATTTGATCTAGAATTGTAGCTATTGTTTTTTCGTTGAGTTGCAATCTTTCTTTGGCGTAATAATCTATAAAATCAGAAGCTTTTAAGTTGCTCTTTTTTCCTTTCAAGGGGAGTGCAATTTCTTCATTGGGATTTTTAATCGCTATTGTAGAATTCAGAAAGTCATAAATAGGAGCGAGGGTTGTTTTACCATTTTTGGTGATTAACGAAAAGTTTTTCAAGTGCATGTCTTCATTTCCAGTTACAAAACAAAAAAGAATTCTTTTAAAAAAGTCTGCTTTCTCAATGGCAGGAAAAGAACAAAATTCATCCAGTACCGGAATCAGTTTTTCCATGGTAAAACGGTATTTGGTATCTCTTGTATTAGCCGTTAATTGTGCAAAATCTTCGGTTGCCCATTTTTTTCCTTTACCGTGACGATCAAAACGTTTAATGAAATAAGATAAACTTCCATCTTTTCCGTACAACATGCCATGAAAAGGAACGTCTAAACCAAATGCTTTTGCCATTCGCATGGTTACGTCCTCATTTTCGGGCAATTGTGGGAATAAATCATTTTGCGGTTTGATGATATAGGTACCAAACTGGTCTACAATTTTAAACTCTTGATCTACAATGGAAACCGCTGCACTAAGTTTTGGTTGTACCCCTTGAATGGATAGTTTTTTGGCTCTATTAGCCGCTTCTTGTCGAAGTTCTACAGCAGTGTAGGGCAAATCATTTAAGTGCGTCAATTTCGGGGCGATAAGACGCATTCCTTTTACGCTGTATTTATCTGTTCCGCACAGTTCGTAAGTAATAGGACATCTATTCATTTTCTAATGCTTTAACCGTTACAGATCCTACTAAATCATTTCCTGTAGCAATGAGTTGAGAGAAGTAATCTTTTTTGTCAATTTTGCCAATGCGCAACAATCCTTCTAGCATCACACCTTCGGGTAATAATCCTTCAAAAAATGAAGGAAAGGAGTTGTAACTGTATTTTTTATGTATTGTAGGCATAGTCAAAGAAACCGATTCACCATTATAATCAAGATCATATTCAAAATGATACTCTTTATTCGTAATCTCGGACAAGATTCCAGCTCTATTGCCGTGAACCAATACTATTGCTTGTCTCATGTTTATTTATTTAGGGGGCTGATGAATTCTACTTTTATATTCAATACCTTAAGTACTGCAAGCAGATTATTAAAGCGTATCGTTTCTTTGTTCTTTTCAATATCAAAAACAGTAGTTTTTCCTACTCCTGCAAGGTTTGCCAACTCCAGTTGGGTAAGTCCAGCTTCTTTTCGATGGTCTTTTATCAAAGTTCCTAAATTGAAATCATTCATTTTATACTGTTTAGACGGTAAAAATACGGTATTTATTTAATGTATTAAATATTTTAATAGAAAATAAGTCGATATTACTGTTATTGCAGTATATTTAAGTAATAAATGATAGTTTCTACTTATGAAAAGTAAGAAAGATGTGAAATTGCTGATATAGCGGTAATAATCATATATATATGCGGTGATTAGCAACAATTACCACCGCATTTTCTTGATGTAAACAAACTTGTTATAAAACAGTTTACTACATTATGTATCTAACTTTTTTTGAAATATTTGGAATTTTCAAATACATCATCAATGATTTTATCTAGTTTCTTATTTGGTAATTTATTAAGGTAGGCCTGTGTAGTTCTAATGTCCGTATGACCAAGCATTTCACTAATAACATCGATAGGAATGTTTTCAAATTTTAAAAATGTCGCAAATGTATGTCGAGCAGTGTAAAAAGTGATATGCTTGCTAATTTTTAAAATTTCCATCATTTCTTTCAGTGCTGGATTTATTTTTCCGAGTAATTTATGACTACGGTATTTAATCTGTTTTATAGTCATATTTTCATTTAGTAAAAGAGGAAACAGATAAGAGTTCATCGATTTTTGATTATAAACTTCCAGTATTTTAAGGGAATGATTTTGTAGTTTAAAATCCAAGTGTACTCCAGTTTTAGTTCTTATATAGGATAGTCTACCATCGTACAAATTTGAGTTGTTTAATTTTAACAAGTCTATAAAATTCATTCCTCTTCAATAAAAACTAAATAGATACATGTCTTTTGCAAATTGATTATTTTTATTTGAGCTAAAATCTTTCTTTGGCGTAATAGTCAATACAATCGACTACTTCTTCAACACCAAGTAAGCCAGTCCAGGATCATTCAATAGTCGTTCCATCTCAGAATGACTAATGTCTTGAACATCCTGCTTAATTTGAAGATAATTACGCTGTACCGTGGCATTGTCTAACTTTCGAATAATTGGAATTTCTTTATAGTTATCCTGTTCTTTTTTAAGTGCTTGATGGTCATTTAGAATTTCGCAATGAAAAGTCTTCAATTCAATTTTGCAGTCGGGATCATCCGCTACCATGCCTACGAACTCACCAGAACTTAGAGAAGAAATATTGGAGGGTGGCACAGCAGACTCTAATTGTTTAGAACGGCTTATAGAAGTATCTCCGCTATTAATTGAAAGGCTTTCTCTGTCCTGCATAATTTTCCCAAATCGCTCCGAAAGTTGTTTGGCCGTATCACCAGTAACCTGACCGCTAACAATATTTCCGGTGATGTTCATAATTACATCAGCCTGTTCGCGTCCATACTCTTTACGGAGCTGGCTGAAGTCTTGAATCCCCAAACACGTGGCGACTTTATTAGATCGTGCGGTGGCAATAAGGCTATCCATATTGTTGAGATAGATTGTTGGGAATTCATCAAATATTAAACTGCTTTTCTGTTTGCCTTTTTGATTTACTTGTTTGATCAGCCTACTTACATAGAGTGATAAAACAGCCCCATAAATTTGAATTTTCTGAGGATTATTTCCCATACAGACAATCTTTGGTTCTTCTGGATTATTGATATCCAAAGTAAAATCATTCCCAGATAAAACATAATATAGTTGGGGAGAGGAGAGGCGTGCCATCGCTACTTTAGCGGAAGCGATCTGACCTTCTAATTGTTCCATTACATCGTTGAGGTAGGCATTGACAAAAGGATTTATTAATACTTCGACTTCCTTCTCCGTTCGCAATAGGGTAAAGAGACTGTCATAGTCCGCCTGCATAAGTTCGATTACATGGGGTAGCGTACAAAATTGTCCCTCCTTATATTTTTTTAAATACCAGATAATAGCGGTTAGAAAATTGATAGGAGATTCCACGAAGAAATCACCCTGACGTTTGATCCATTCTCGGTTGAGTCCCATAAGAATAGTGCGGGCGGATTCGGCTGCATCTGTAATATCCGTCATAGCAGAAGGATCTAACGGATTGCATCGGTGGGTTCGTGTTAAGTCATCAAAATTGATGATGTAAAATTTAGGAGCTATAGGATATTCGTGTTTGTGATGCAGCCACGTATTATAAGCTATTCTGGAAAGATCATCGAATTTGAAATCATAGACGAACATCGTAAACCCTTTACGAATATGTTGGGTAATTACATGCCGAATTACAAAATAGGATTTTCCGGATCCTGGAGACCCTAAAACCATCAAAGCTCGAAAAGGATTGATAATATTAATCCAACTGTTTCGTACCTTATCTTTCAAATGATAACGCGCTGGAAGATTGATCGAAAATTCATTTTCGAGTAGGCGTTCTTCCTGTGGGAAAGTCTCATTTTCTTTGTTGAAGATATCTTTGCTATTCAGTCTGTTTTTAATGATTCGGGAAAGAATAGTACCTCCAGAAAGTATCAATAGAAAACCAATCGAAGAAATCGAAATGTACAAAATCGTTACTTCCGTTATATTGATTTTGAGTAGTAAGCAAAGCGAACTTAAAAAATAGATTAGCATTCCCGTACTAATGTAAGCAAAAGCTGTTTTATGATTTAGTTTCTCTTGTTTTCTGCCTTTGGCTCCCAATAAAGAAATGAAAAGAAATCCTAAAGCAAATAATTTTGACTTATGAAAATTACTAAACAAACCAGCCTTATAAATATTGCCTAAGATCTGGTCGCTAAATGCACTACTCAATTCCCATAATTTGAAAGAGGAGTAACAGTAATAGTAAAAATGTAATCCTAAAAGTAGGATGCTGATAAGCCGAGTCATATCTAATATTTTCCTCAAGGCTTGGTCGTTTTCTCCAGTTTGCATAGCCATAATTTAATAGTTTACTGATTATCAGATTGTCCTTTTCTTTTCTTCTTTTTGCGCTTTCCTTTTAACTGCTTCGGTAAATAATCGGATGCTTGCTCTGGCTGTAGTAACTGATCCAATACTTTTCCTAAATCGCTAATAGGGAGTACGGTCGAAGTCTCTTTTAAAATAGAATCTTGAGAATCCCATTGACGCTGTCCCTCCCTAGAGTTTTTAATTTTAAAAGTTGTTTTGTTTAGACTAGCAGATTCTGCTCCGCAACGCTCTTGAATTGCTTTAGCACTGTATTGTTTTCCCAAAGCGCTGCCATTAAAAACACATTTAGTTCTATGGTCAACATAGGTGATACCATAAAGTAAACCATCGGTATTCTGACGAAGGACAGTATTGATACCTTCTTTTTCCAATCTTTCTAATAGTTCTGGAAGTCTTACTGGTTTATTCCCTAGTAAAATAAAATCTATTGTGTTTTTGCTCCTTAGTTTATGAGGCTTTCGACGCTGTTCGTTCTGAATGAATTTCTCTTCTAGAAATTTAAGCGTTGGCTTACTGTAAAAGTCACTCGCTTTAATGGGTACTCCCGCCTTATTTCCATTTTGATCTAGAATCCGATATAGTAATCCTTTATTGGCAAACACCCTCGAATTTTCGCTGCCTCGATCAGCCATTATATTGTATTGTTGCAAGACTGCATTAAGCTCTGGAAGGCTGGTGTATTTATATTGGTTTAACACTACATCGAGTACATTAGTAATAGCTCTTTTAGTGGGAGTACGGCCGTATAACACTTTGCTAGCTGCAACTATCTTGAGTTCATAATCTTGTTTTCTTTTATGACGTTCAGCGGGAACTAAGCCAAAGGAAATTTCTATTTCTTTTCTGGCTATTTCAGACTGGTTTTGACCAATGTTTTGGGTATCAATTCTGCTTCCATCTTCCCTCACTTTTATGGAGACGATGTGAATGTGAGGATGTCCCGCATCATGATGCTGATAGACCAAATAAGGTTGTTGGCCAAAGCCAATTTTCTCCATATAAGTATGCGCAATAGCCATTAGTTTTTCTTTAGATAAAGCTATTTCTGAAGGGTCAAAATTCAGAGAAATGTGTACGCTATTTCGTGTCACATTTTCGTTTAAGGCAGTTTGTTTTAACATCCGATTCAGCTTTATATTTATTGTCAAATTAGCATCATCAATAGGGTAATTTCCTGCCCCCATAAATACCGCCACTCCTTCTTTAACTTTGTTTTCATTGTAGTTTAAAATACGATGAATTGAATGTCCTGTTTTGATTACCGTAACCATAATTCTGCAAATTTTTGAATGGATTTTTTAACGTCATCAATCTTATTAAAAAGAATTTTACTTTCCAGTTCATAGCGAATCAACCAACTTTTAAATTCAGGAATCTGCTGTAGAATATGAAGCTTTTTTACAGCCTGATTAAAGTTATTACCTATTGCATTTAGCTCTTTTCGCAGCTGAATCATTTGCAACATAAAATCATCCAACGAAGCGTCTCTGTAGGTAGTTACAATAGGCTTGTCAAAAAGACTTCTGCGTATATAATCACTCAGTTTTCGGCAGGTACTGGCTTTCCATTTTCGCTCTATTTTGGCATACTCGGCAGCTGTTAAACGCAGCCCAATTATGCGTGTTCGGTTTGAATTTCCTTTTTCCATCATCTTTCATTTTACTCATTAATTCAATATTTTTAACTTGTCCTTGCGGAGCTGCAATACTTCATTTCATTGTGTTTAGGCCTTTTTTTGATTTTCAGTTTCACTGCCCACAAGTCCCGAGTGATAGGCAGCCAGACTCGGTTGTTTAACAACCGGACATCTGGCCGATTGCAGGAACGTGGCAATCTTTCAGCTACTTATAATGGCCTTCGATCATTAAAATTGTTTTTAGTAGATTGTATGGGATAGTACTAATTCCCTATGATTAGTGGGATAGTAGCTAACTGTTTTTATGTCTCAAATTATTCTTTTTCAATTTTCCGAAATTCACTGACCAATCGTTGAGGTCTTTATAATTTCGATAAAGCGTACTTTCATCCTTGTATTTAGTACTCAGAGAAAGTGCACGTTTGGTATAACTTTTACCTGTTTCATCCCGGTCAAAATATAGCCGAATGGATTCATGGTTTTCCATAAAAGGGCGTGCTCTTTCGAAAAAAGAAACAGAGTTTAAAATGACAAAATCCTGACTATTTTCGGGAAGGTTTTTGGTCATTGCTTTAAAGGATAAATAGTCAAAGAAGCCTTCAAAAACGACTGCCTCATTACTGCCATTTTCGAAGGTGGTTATTCCCTTTGGTGAAGCTGTTGTTTTGAAATAGGGATTTCTAATTTCGTAGCCTCCCAAATCATTTTTGAAACCAATTCCGTAGTAGGTATTATCACTTAAACTGTAGTGAACTTCCTTGCAAAACCGTTGCGCAATTGCAATTGGAATAGTACGCTGTTCGAGATAACGTAATAGCGGATCAGAAGTAAGTGAAGTAACTTCTAATATTTTAATTTTAGGTTCTTGCTGGACACTATTTTCTAAAGAGGAAAGTATTGGCTGTTGAAGAGAAAGATTACCACTTAAGTTTTTTAGTAATTCAGGAATGCTACACTTGTAAAATTCGATACCAAAATCAATCAGGTTACCACCTTTTCCAAGGCCGTGGTCATACCAACGATTTAATCTGCGATTGATTTTAAAAGACGCGTCTTTTTCATCTCTAAATGGCGAAAGGTACCAGTAGTCGTTGTGCCTAATTTTTTCAGGTTCAAAACCCAAAGACTTTAAGTAATTAACTAGATCTATTGCTTTGGCTTGCTCTATTGAAAAGTTATTGTTGCTGAAATTCATATCATATATTTTATCAGGTTCATAATTCAGATTCCGCTTACTAAAGTAAAAAAGCTAAATCCCTTGACCAATCCTCATCATATTTTGACTGGGATAAATTGGAGTAAGCTTCTTATTTTTGGAGTACTGAAATATTAATTTAAAACGAGAAGATTATGCTAACAACAAATGATGTAGCCCAGGTTTTTGATACGATCCTTAGTATCCCTGGCATGAATGAGCTGGTGAAGATTGATTTGAAAATCTCCCGTAAAAATGTATTGTTATTAAACCATGTTATTGAACGTGGATTATTGGCTAAAGTAGATAATAAAGCATCAAACTTATTGACCAGTGTTCCAGAAGAAAATTTGGACGAGTTGAGGTCGTTAGGAGGGGAGTGCTTATTAAAAGCTGGACTGATCGAATTGAGTGAAAAACTAAATGCGTTAAGTGGAACCACGAAGTAGAATGTATTATTAAATAAAAACTAATAGAATGCCCAATAAGCGGATACTGCGTATTTGGCATTCTTTGTTTTTAATCATTTCCGTTTATAATAATAGCTGTTTCGGCTCTTAATTCTATAAATGGCCTGATTTTAAAATGTTTTGGCCTGATTTTTTAAACCATGTTTCCAAAAAAAGGGCTGTAATTTTGGTAAGTATTTAAGAATGATTGTTTTAAATAAGCGTCAAGACTTTGAAACTTTAAATTCCTTAGACAGAGAAACTTCAAAGTTGTGAATATTTAGAATTCAATTGGTTTAACCCAAAAAACAGCAGATATGAAACTAAGTGCACCAATTAAGAAGGGAATTCTAGAGGTAGTTTGTTTGTTATACATGCTACTGCTTATTTATGCGGCGGTAAGTAAACTTTTGGATTTTGAAAACTTTCAGGTACAACTGGGACAATCTCCATTGCTAAGTGCTTTTGCAGGATGGGTATCCTGGGGCGTTCCAATTGTGGAGCTCGTCATCGCCTTACTTTTGCTTGTTCCAAGATTTCGTCTTGTGGGTCTTTTTGCTGCTTTTAGTTTGCTGGTTATGTTTACGACCTATATCATTATCATTTTAAATTTCAGTTCTTTTATTCCTTGTTCCTGTGGTGGGATTTTGGAGAAGATGGGCTGGACGGAGCATCTACTATTTAATATAGGGTTTTTAGTATTAGCACTTATTGGAATCCGGCTAATTACCCCTTCGAAAACAGTTGAGAATACAGTAAAAATTAAACGCTTTTTTATTACAGTTCTAGGTTTCTTCGTTTGCAGCATTGGAGTGGTGATTTTACTTTTTGTTTTATCGGAAGATATTGTGCATCATCGAAATAATTTTGTTCGTCGCTTTCCGCATCATCCAGTTATCAAAACACATGAAATGGATATCAAATTCAACTCGTATTATATAGCCGGAATCGACAATGGAAAAATTTATCTTGGTAATGTTAGTGCTCCTTTGAATATCCTGGTAATAGATACTGCTTTGCAATTTCAAGAGCGATTTATAATACAGCTTTCCAAAGAAGTCCTGCCTTTTCTAAGGGTTCAAGTTAGAGTAAAACCCCCTTACTTTTATGTTGTGGATGGGACTATACCTATCATTTTTAAAGGCAATATTAATGACTGGAAAGCTTCAGTGTTAATGTACGGGAAGGTATATTTTTCCCTTATAGAACCTACTGATGCAAAAAATTTTGCTTTCCGTGCTGTCAGCAGTACAAAGCATAGAAATGTTTTAGGCACCCTCAAGATTAACGGTACTACAGAAGTAAAATTAGCTGATAATTTATTAAAAAAACAAATTGACGGACTCTTTGATACTGACGGGATGCTTTTGTTCAACGAACAGCTGCAGAAAGTTATTTATACCTACTATTATCGCAATCAGTATTTAATCACAGATTCCCATTTGAACTTAGATTATGTAGGTCATACTATTGATACGACGAGTCGTGCTCGGATAAAGGTAGCTTATATTAATTCCAAAAAGCAATACAAACTTTCAGCACCACCGCTATTGGTTAATAAAAGCACCTCAACCTATGGTAATTATCTTTTTGTTAATGCAGGATTAATGGGGCAGTACGAGCCGGAGGAAATGTGGCGTAAGGCTTCTGTAATTGATGTATATGATTTTTTGCACAAACGGTATGACTTCAGTTTTTATATTGAAGATCAAGAAGGACATAGACTGGAACATTTTGAGGTCAAAGATAATTTAGTAGTTGCATTAATGGGCCATAAGATTATAACCTACCGATTGCAAACGAAAGGTTTTGCTCCAAGTAATTTTAAACTATACAAGGGGTTGTCAGATAGTAAAAAGGAATAAAAATATACTGCGCAGTGTCAGGAAGACGATCGAAAACCTGTAGAAAAGAGTAGGTCATTAATTTTTAAATTTTATCATTATGAAAACACGTATTGTACAAAAGGCATTGCCTTTTGCAGCTATCGTTTTAGCGGTAGCAGGGGCTTTTGCAGCCAACATTTCTAGAACAGATGTTAACAGCTTAGCTGATGTTAACGGACGTCTTCCATCTACTTGTGCCGAAACAAGTGTGATATGTTCCGATATTTTTAACCCTCAAATGTGTACCAGCGGTGCACAACAGTTGTACAAAATCAATGCATCCGGTACAGCTTGTCCACAGGCTCTTTACAAAAAGGTTCAGTAGGGCTTTGAAAATCATAGTTTAGCTATGGAAAATGGCAATGCCGAACTTGAAAATATCAGGTTCGGCATTGTTTTTTTCTTCTCCGCTCTTTAGAGCTATGGAGTATTACCTACAGTGGAACGAGTAAGGAAGAGATTAATGTTCAGTACTGAATGATACTGTTTACACTTTTATGATCTGTTTTCAGGTACATTTTTATCTTTTAAATAATAATCAAACCATTCCTTTACTCTTTTATCGAGGTCTTTTTGGGACTCGGGTTTGCTAATGGCGTGCCCTTGACCAGGATAAACCAGAAAGGTATGTGGCTTTTCCAGTCTTTGTAAGGCTAAATGCAGTTCAATGCTTTGTGTCCAATTGACATTTCGGTCTTCTTTCCCCGTCCAGATTAACAAAGGTGTATTTATTTTGTGCGCCTGCGCTATAGGTGAGTTATCAATATATCCATTGTAATTGGTAAATAAAGAGGTACCCATTCGCAACTGTGCCGATTCATAGCGCCACATGTGGGAACGCTCGCCACTCGATTCCATACTCAGGTAATTGCTTACTAAGTCAGTACAGGCGGCACCTGCGACAGCAGCAGTGAATGTATTCGTTTGGGAAATAATAAAAGCAGTTTCGTATCCTCCAAACGAAGCTCCAATCAAGCCAATATGATTGAGCTCCACTATACCCATAGTTTTAACCTTGGAAACGGCTGCCTCAACACAACTCACTGCAGACTTTCCTGGAGATCCTATTTCATAGCTAATGTCTGGATACAACACCAAATAACCTTCCAACTTGTAGTTCGTGGGATTAAATCCATCTTCATTGTATTGTGTAGGATTTATGTACTGATGCATCATACCAGATTGTCTTTCGTACAGATGGACAATCATGGGGTATTTTTTTCCAGATTGAAACCCTGCAGGATAAAATAATACTCCTTGCAGTTCCTCTCCTTTTGGATTTGAATAGGCAATTAGTTCAGAATGTCCCCAGGCATATTTTTTTTGTTGGGGATTTGTTATTACTATTGCGGTTCCATTTTTATTCTTCTTATCCCAAAATTTTAATTGTGGAGCTACTTCAAAGGACTGTTCTTTATAAATATACTTTTCACTAATTTTTGCCTTACGTAGGGTATTTATTCTTGCATTTAAATATACTATCGGTTCACAATTGCCTTTGGCATCTAAGTAGTAATAGCCCGAGGCTTTGTTGTCTCCTAGCGCTTCTAATACATTTCCCTTGCTAAGGTCGAAAGTATGGGTTAATAAATTAAAGGAAGTCTTTATAAAAACGCTTTCATATAAATTTTGATAGATCCTGAAACGGATTTTTTGTTCCCGTCCCTTTGTGAGTCTCTTGGCACTTTGCCCATCTGGAGTTACTATCCAAATATCATACTGGTCATACACAATAAGCTGACCGTCCTGTGTCCACCCCGGACTACCATAAGGAGTAGTTGTTCCACCCTCGTCGAATTTCAAGTTATAAACGGGTGAGGGCATTGAAGCAGTAACATTGGTATGTTTTTCTACTATTGGATCGTATACCCACCACTTTTTATCTTTAAAGTAATTAATATACTCGCCATTGGGCGATGCTCCCATAGTTCCGATGGAATGCAGTTGTTTCTTTACCACTAAACTACTTTTCCCTGTATTTAAATTGGTCAAGTAGAAGTCGGGGATTGCTTCAAATTCATAGTGGGGCTCATAGGCTCGAGTATTGAAGGTTAATGCATAGTTTTGTTTTCCCGTCAACATCACGTTTGGTAAATCATCTGTTCCAATTTGCACTACTTTGTTTTGCTGAGGCCACCACGCTGCCAATTTAGGGATATGAGCGCCATCTATATGTTGACCATGATTTTCTCCTGATGCTACGCTATTCCAAATCTGTACCGTTTCATTTTCCTCGGGTAAGGATATAGAAGATGCCACGTTAAAGAAGATTCGTTCGTCATCCTCAGAAATTTGTAATGGGGCGCGGGCAAACGGAATCGCAATGCGCTTGTCTTTAAAAAAATTAGCATGTAGCAATGGATCTAAACTATATAATTTAGGGGTATGCTCCAATTGTTTTGCGTAGTATACTTTGTGGTTTTTTTGTTTGTCGGTTTCTTTGCCTAATTCCTGTAAAAAAGCAAGGGCATTCCCTTTACTGTTCCAGGTTAGGTTTTTATAACGACACTCTTTTTCCTGCACTAGTGTTTCCGTACTAAAATCGGATCGCATTCGAACTAGTTTTACGGCATTTTCATTCTGGATCACGCAAGCCAAAATTGTTCCGGCAGCGTTAAAACTATATTCTGTAATACCGCTGATGGCATGTTCCTTTTCAGTCTGTAAATTGATGATGCAAAGTGTCTGTTCTTGTTGTAACTCCTGCTTCAACAGTGCTAAATAGTTTCCCCTGGCCACAAATTCATATTTATAAACGCCTTGTATCCATCGTATTGCTCCTGATTTTAAGTTTAGTAAAGCCGTTCCTTTTTTCGGATCGTGGGTAACCCACCATTTGTTGTCTGGACTAAAAGTACCATTCTCCGCATTAGGGAAATACAATTTCTTATTCGTTTGGGTATTTTGTACAAACAAGGTATCCATCGCTGATTGATAATTTAATTTGTAGCTGATCCAATTCCCATCATCTGAAATTTTTTCATCCGAAAGTGTACTCCAAGTTTCATAATCTATAGGTTTAAGCTGCTTTTTTGATAATGACTGGCTCCAAACGGAGCCAGTTCCTAGTATGAAAAGTAGAAAAAACCAGTTGTATTTTATTTTTAATACCATCTTGTTTTTCATTTAATACCCTGGATTTTGATAGAGATTTTTGTTTAATACTAATTCGGTTTCAGGTAATGGCAACCATTTATCAGTGCTTTTCCAGCCTGGTTTGATACCTAAGACGGCCTGTGCTTGTCCACTTCTTTTCAAATCAAACCAACGCTGTCCTAATTCGGTAAATAATTCTACTCTGCGCTCCTGAAGAATAGTCAGCAATAGATTCTCGGAAGTATTTGCAGTAGTAGGTGCCAGTCCCGCCCGATTGCGTATCGTGTTCATATCTTCTTTGGCACCAATCAAATTCCCTTGATGGGCACGCGCTTCCGCTCGAATGAGGTACTGTTCTTCCAAGCGCAACACAATAGCATATTCTCGTGTCGTTCCGGTATTCGTGTTTTTTTTGTATTTATAGGGATAGTACCATGTTTGCGATCCAGCACTTACATTCCCTATCCAATGCACTTTTCTTTGATCGCCAACTTCAAATGCATTTAATAAGTTAGAACTAATTGCTGCAATCGGAGGAGGGCCAGTACTAAAAATAAAGGTGCTGGCATCGTGCGTATTCAAACCGGAAATACCGGGGTGCAATTGCCAGATTATGGAAGGGGCTTCCTTTAAGAACACTTTATCCAAATCCTCTTCCATGTGGTAAAGTGCCCCGTTGTTGATTACTAGTGTAGCTTCTTCTTCCGCTAATGCCCACTCCTCCTTATAAAGGTACACCCTTGCCAAAAGTGCTGCAGCCGCTGCTTTATTAGGACGAATTCGTTCACTAGAGGTGTATGCATCTGTTAATAGCTCTTTAGACTTTATTAAATCGGCTGTTATTTTCTCATAGACTTCATTCTCGGGCATTCTTGAAATTTTACTATTTATGCTGTAGTCTGTTGTATTTATATATGGAATAGCTCCATATAGATTTAGCAGATAAAAGTGGGTCATTGCTCTAAGAAAGAGCCCTTCGCCTTTTAATTGGTTGCGATTTTCGCTAGAAATTGCGGTACTGTTTTCAAGTCCTTCCAAAAGGGCGTTCACTGCATAAATTTGGCTGTAGCCACTTTTCCATATTGTAGCCACCGAAGGATTTGAAGCGATAACCGTATGGTTGTAAAAATCTTCTATTGGCGAACTAGAACTTCCAAAATAGGTTAATTCATCTGTATAATTCCCCATTAGGCTGGAAAGTCCGTCAGGTTTACCGGATAACATGCCAGTTTCTCGGAGTTGCGCATAGCTATTTGAGAGCGCTGCTGTGGCAGTACTGATATCCTCGAAGACAGCAGTTCCAGTAAGTTGTGACTGTGGTAAGTCTACCTCCGTAAAACTTTCACAGCTATTAAGCCAAAAGCAAAGTAGTGTAATTAATGCTGCTATTAATAATGTCTGTATTAGTCTATAGTATTTCATATCTTAATATTTATTGTTTCTAATTCATTATTTTTCAGTCACTTTTATCATTTCTGACTGTTTTTGTTGATAACAGTCGATTTGATAGATTCCTTTATATCATAGGCTGAGGTTTATCCCCAAAGTAATTTGACGTAAAGGAGGGGAGTAGAATGCAGATTGATTTTCAGGATCTGCTCCTTTGTAGTTTGTAACCGTTAGTAGGTTTTGTCCCTGTACATAAATTCTACCGGTCATACCTTTTGTCCATTGTTGTGGAATAGTATAAGAGAGACTGATACTTTTCAATCGTATGTAGGAGGCATCACTTATAGATGCACTACTGTTGCTGTATAGAAAATAGGCATCGAGTGCTGCCCCATTGGCACCTGTTGTGTATTGCTGAATTTCTGCAGTTGTGCCATTTTGAGGCCAGTGATTTAGAACGTCAATAGGCTGATTTGAAAAATCACCAACCCAAGAAGCAGTATATAAGTAATTACGGGCTCTTTGTTTTACGAACTGAAATAGAAAGTCCATTGCCCAATTTTTGTAGCTCAACTGGTTTGTTAATCCACCGAAGAATTTTGGGGATGTATCTTCTATCCATTGGCGGTCTTCGGGCCCTGTAATTTTTCCGTCTTTGTTGTAATCCTCGAATTGATATAGACCCGTTTCGGGATTAATTCCTGTATAATGGTATGTTTTTTGGATGCTCAAAGATTTTCCTAGTACTAGCGTATTGGCATATGTTGACCCTTCTAAATCTGGAAATTCCAAAAGTTTATTTTTTAGAAAGCTCAGATTTAGGGAACTAGTCCAATTGAAATCGTTTTTTTTATAATTGACTGAGCGTAGTTCTAATTCCACTCCTGTATTTTGTACGGTAGCATTTAAATTAGACTGTAAAGAGGAGAAGCCTGTGGTCGCAGGTAACGGGACACCCACGAGTTGGTTTGAAGAGCGGTTACTAAAATAAGCGGCAGTGATGAAAACACGGTCTTTTAAAAAGCCAAGTTCTAGTGCTGCTTCCAATTTTTTATTAGATTCCCATCCAAAGGAAGGATTAAATAGCCGGCTAGGTTTTATACCAATTACACCATTATAATTATTTCCTGTACCTTCGTAAGTATCCAAAAACTGGTAATCTCCAATTTGGTCATTTCCGCTTGTGCCATAACTGGCACGTAGTTTTCCAAAGCTAAGGAAGGTATTTGTATCCATAAAAGCTTCCTTGGAAAACAGCCAAGCTGCACCAATAGCCGCAAAATTAGCAAAACGATTTCCTGGGCCAAAACGGCTGGAACCATCACGTCTCCCGGTTAGATTGATTATGTATTTTTCTTTCCAATTGTAATTGATCCTGCCAAAGAAAGCTTGGTATTTATATATTGTCAACTGATCATCTGTTATGGTAAGATAGCCAGCTGCTGCCAAGTTATGAATAAGGCTGTTGCTGGAAAAACCTGATCCGTACTGCGACAGTTGTTGCGCCGTCTGTTTCTGAAAGGTTGTTCCACCCAGCATATTTATTGTGGAACTACCCCAGTTTTTTTTCCAATTGATTTGAGGTTCGATTATCCAGGATTGACGAGTCGCATTGTTTAGCACAAGCATCGAGACTTCGCTACCCAATCCATAGGATGGGTTGTACATAGTAGATGGAAAGGTTCGATTCTCTTGTACTAGATAATCTGTGTACCCAAAGTTTGTTTTTATTTCTAATTCTTCCACGAGCTTATACGAGAGCGTTGCATTGGCAATTAAGCTATTCGTTTTAGCACTATACATGCCTTCTAAAGTACTTAAAGGGTTATTCCACGTTCCATTTTCCCAATTCAGATTCCCCTGTGCATCGTGGAGTGCTGGAGCATTTGGTGCTAAAATTGTAGCTTGATACGTTAAATCGTTGGCTGGTAGCGCGTTTTTATCCGTGGAATAGTCAGCCGAAAGGCTTATTTTAAAGCGATTATCATTAGATTTATGCGTAAGGCTGTTGTGTACTGCGAATTTATTATAGTAACCTTGTCCTGGGAAAACAGTCGTTTCTTTGCGGTAGTTTCCGCTCAATAAAAATTGCGTATTGGTATTTCCACCAGATACGGTACCTTGCATGTTAGTTGTATTGGCGGTGCCGCCTAGTAGCTCTTTTTGCCAGTTAGTATAACGGTTTTGATCCCAAGTACCATTTATATCGTAGGCATATGCCGGATATTCTGTAATTCCATCGTTGCTAAAAGCTTCCTTTCGCATGGCTATATATTGCTCTGTGTTTAACAGCTTAGTGGTGCGCGTTAGTTTGCCAAAACTAGAGTAGGTGTTGAAATCGAATTTTGTTTTCCCTTCTTTTCCTTTTTTGGTTGTAATCAATACCACTCCATTTGATCCGCGGGAACCATATATGGCTGTTGCATCGGCGTCTTTTAATACTTCGATACTTTCAATATCAGCTGGGTTGATGCTATTAAGCGGACTTATATTTCCAGCTAATATATTTCCTGATGTCATCACTGAGCCTAATGATTGTGTGCTGTACGGGACTCCATCGACAATGTATAAAGGCGCATTCCCTTCCGATCTTATGCTATTAATACCTCTAATTTGTATCTCAAAACCGCCACCGGGAGTACCTGTATTCTGTGTTATGTTTACGCCAGCCATTCGACCTTGCATGGCAGCCAATGGATTGTTTACGGGTTGTTTGTCGATGTCTTTGGCAGTAATTTTAGAGATACTCCCCGTACGTTCACTTTCTTTTACAGAATAGTATCCTGTATTGACGCGGACTTCCTGAAGTGCTGTGGCATCTTGCTGAAGTTTGACATTAATGATTTTGCGCCCAGTTATTGGTACATAACTAGTCCTGTACCCCATAAATGAAAAGACCAGTGTATCTGTTGGAGAAACGGTTATTATATATTTTCCATCAAAATCAGAAATGGCACTTGTTTTTTTTCCTTTTATGGAAACGGTTACTCCTGGTAGTGGCCCATTAGTATCTCTAATGGTGCCATTGATCTGAGTTTGTTGCGGTATTGATATCTTGTGTCGCAGTGCACTACTGGCGAAGATTGGTGAAGGATTAAGATAAAAGCTCAGAATAAGCGAAGACCAAAGTACCAGTACCCCTTTGTTTAATGAAAATTTTTTCATATTATTGGTTTAGTTAATTAAAATGTGAATTTTGTTAGCGTTGGTCCTCTTGTCTAGTTTGCCGACGAGTAAGAGGGCCTTTTTTTATGTGATTAGCCACGATCCCGATAGCTATCAGGACTAAGGCACGAATTTTTTTTTTTTATAAGTCATAGGCGTTATCTGTTTTCTGTTATGGGTTGTCCGTTATCAGTTAGCTGTTGTCTGTTAGCTGTTGTTGCTTCTATGTACGGTTTGCCATATTACATCAATTAGTTGTTTTTTAAATTTTTAAAAATGGTCGTTTTAATCAACGGTGACTTTGTAAGAATCGCTGAGGTAAAATTGCTGCAACCATATAGCCAAAGGCAGATAATAGTTATTAAAATCAGCATTAATAAAGCTTTGATTTCTTTGTAGTACCTCATCTTTTTAATTGTTACTAATATTAGTTGTGGGTATGCTGATTGTTTGCATAATAGTTAAATTGAAAAAGAAGATTAATTTATAAGATGGGTTTCCAATCCTTTTTTTAATAATTTTATTTTTCATCGTCTTAGTTTAGGTCTTTAAATGAAATTTTTTCGTTTTACCCCTCCCGAAAGCTTTCGGGACTAAAGGGAGTCGAAAATTTTAGATCGTTGTGTGTGAATTGTTGGTCGATTTTTGATTTCGATGTGCATCGTTGCTTTCACCGAAGATTTTTGAATGCTGTTTTTTATTGCATAGGCACTTGGATTTAAAGGTTTTCTAAAGGAAGTACACCGCCGTTGCCAGTTGCAGCCCAACGCAGGCAGTGCATTTCCAAACTAACTAATTCAAAAAATTGATTGCTTTGCAATACTAAAACAAAAGGAAGATTGGCTAAGAATGGCAGCTGGGTTTGTGCCAATAAAAAATGGCATGGAACTCAGCTTACTGCACTAGAGGTACTGGTATACCGAGCAACAATAAGTGAGCCCACGCCATGGGACGTGAGCATCTTACTTATCATCTCGTTGCAAAAATTACCAGTTTTCTAGTGCGAGATTCAAAGCGAATGCTTCAAATATTTTATATGAAGAATCGCAAATTTATAAATTCTAAAACAAATATAACAAAATATTTTAAAATGCGCATTTTAGTACGCATTATTTTTAATGCATTGACTTTCCTTTGTTTCGATGGGTGAAACAAGTGATATAGTATGCGGTTACATTTATAAGAATTGGATTCAATCTTATAAGTCACAACGTTCCTTTGCTTTAGACCATAATATTGAAGAAAGTATTGTTAGAAAAATTAAGAATACTGCTTTAGAAACTAGTAAACAACATTATAGTATCCCCGTAAATACTTTAAGTAAGATTTGTGAAGCACGGAACATGAAGCTATTAGATTTTTTTAAACTGATTGATAAATAATAGAGATGCCAAAAAGGCATCTTTTTTTTGTGCTATTTTGAACTGGAGTTGTCTATTCAGGAGAAAGTGTTGTCAAAAACGGAGTATTGTATTTCCAAGCAAATGAAATAGTAATTACCCATTCTATATTTGAGCTGTGGAATGGTATGAAATAATAGGGGTAGTTGTTATGGTTGTACTTGGTGTCTTGATCAGAGGTGCCATTTATGAATTTAGGAAAAATTATTTTTATAATGATAGTTGGGGGAGGAGGGAGAGGAAATAAAGATGTTGTTAGGTGTCTTTTTTTATGCCATTTTTTTGATAATGCGGGAAACCGTAAAGGGATAAAATTGTAATTGTATACTTTTACTTGATAGAAATGTACGAATATCACTAAAAGTGGGTATAGTAATAAAAAATTGAAAAGCTTTTATTTACAACATACAACACAAGACATATAGCACGAGTTATGGTAAAACTTTAAAGAAAGGGGATACTTCTGGATGTTATTTATTAGTTATGCCTCAGTTTGGTAGAACCGAAAACGAAACGATAAAAAATGAATAATAACAGGCTCAAGCATAAATTATTAAATATATTATCAAAAGAATATGTCGTTTCTGGTTTTTAAAACGCAGAAAATACAGAAATCGGACTGAATGATGATGTTATTTTACCAATACTTAAATTGACTATAGAGGAATATGAGCTATTGAAAATGTCGTTATTTGAAGAAAAAGAAGTTTTCCGACATAATCCTAAATACAAATTAGGATTAAACTCCACAGACAAAGGTGTAGCTTCTTTCGTCAACAAAAAATATAAAAAAAAGAATGAAGACATAATTATTAATTGGGTTAAGATTTTTGTTCAAATTGTAGTGCCAGTTTTAGCTTTAATAGTTGCAGTTCTTTCGCTAACTATAAAATTAGACAGTTTGAAAATGCAATCCGATAAAGAATTACAAAAACTAGAAAATATAATGCAAGAGCAGAAATTAAGCATAGAAAAATTGGAAATGAAGACCAAAATTCTTCGCAATCGTAAAAAAAAATATTTCTGAATAAATTCTTTCATTTTTGACATAATTAATAAACTTTAAAATACTTTCACTTAAAATAGGTGGAAAATAAACCCTTAAAAAAAATAGATATGGAATTTATCGTTGGATTAGTATTAATTGTTGCGTTTGTATTTTTAATTAGAATGTTTGGAGCTTGGATGTTGAGAATTGATGAAGTAATTGAACTTCAAAAAGAACAAACAAAACTATTGAGAATTATATCCGAAAAAACAGCATCAAAAGAAAATTAATAAAAAACCGAAGGCATAACAGCAGTTTGTGTACAGTGGGGTTTTAGTGGAATTACCGTATCGCATCACATTTTCTTTCATCCGAAAAATTAGCGGTTACGAACTTCCAGCCATCTCAAAGTGGCATAACGTTGGCATTCATTAAAAAAAAACAGAAACGAGATAGAATAATTATAAGATATTTAAGAAATCCTTCGAGGTAGCCTCTTTGAACTGCAATGGTTTTGTTCCAGTAGCCTTTTTAGTAATTAGTTTAATAATTTTAAGGTTCATATTGAGCCAATTAACAAATAAAAAAAAGGAAACAGATATGGAGCAAGTTAAAAAAAGAGTCAATAAAGTCAGAACAAGAGTAATGAATGGAGTAACATCTACAATTGAAACAGTTTGGGCTATTGGAACATCCATTGCAGGCACTGATGTGCTGGAAATAGAAGAAAATTAAATGGAGACATAAAAGATATAATAATGACAAGAAGCATAATTTTAATAGTAAGCATTTTTACTTTCTATTCGTGTAGAAACGAACAAAATATTGGGACAAATAAAAAAAGCCAAAATATTTCTACCGAAAATGTAATTGATGGCGATTTAAAGAAAATACCTGTTCTTAATTTAGGAACTTTTCATATGGGAGAAACCTCTGATGCTAATAAAACTGAATTTGATGAAAACGATAGAAAAAACCAAATTGCAGTCAAAGAAATAGTACAAAAATTGTCTGCTTTTCGCCCAACGGTAATTATTGTAGAAACTCCACCCAGTTTTAATGAAAAACTTCAAGCAGAGTACAAGGAATACGTCTCTAACCCGAAAATGAAGTTAAAGGACCCAAGTGAAATTGAATTATTAGCTTATGAATTGGGACGAATAAGTGGAACAACTAGAATTTACGGAATTGACCATAAAATGGGCTATAATTACAATATTGGAAACGAAATCGTAAATTCAATCGATTCACTATGGTACAATAAATATTATAAAAATCCTTTAAAATATTATGCACTAGTAAATCTTGATCAGAACAAGTTAAACTTGCTTGATAAATTGAAATTGACCAATAATAATTCATATCTAGACTTTTTAATTGAAGTTAATGCAGAAATGCTTGCTCACGTTGGCAGTGAAAAAGGTTTTGAAGGAGCAGATGAAGCCACTAAATATTATCAAAGAAATATTAGAATGTACTCAAATTTAAATAGAATAAATCTTACCGAAAATGATAGAGTTTTTGTTCTTTTGGGTGCAAGTCATACAGCATATCTAAGAGACTTTATTAGCCGAAGTCCAAAATACAAAATGGTCAATACATTTGAATACCTAAAATAAAAACTGCCACCAACCGCCATTCCTATGTAAAGCATCATTAAGTTATTAACAACTTTTAAGAGGGTTATATGTCGGTTATTTTTCGAGTATAAAATTCCGTTTCAGCGGCTTGTTGGAAAAGTTGGAAACAACTTTTTGTCCGCTGAAAGCATTGGACTCCTATGTAAAGCATC
>NZ_AJXL01000025.1 GCF_000264055.1 Flavobacterium sp. ACAM 123
TTNTTTTTTTATCTGCATTTTAAAGTCTAAGTCTTATGAAAAGCTTTTTTGTTGAAAAATATTAATATCCCTACACCTGTAGAGATCGCCATATCAGCGATGTTAAAAACCGCATTAAAAAAAGTAAAATCTCTACCGCCCCAAAGAGGCAGCCAATCAGGCAAATTTCCATGCCAAAATGGAAAATAAAACATATCGACTACTTTGCCGTGAAAATAAGTACCATAAGGTTGTTCTGAAAACAATGTGGCCAATTGAGAATGGCTATCGTCAAAAATAACACCGTAAAAAACAGAGTCTATTATGTTACCGACAGCTCCTGCAAGTATTAATGCGATAGCTACAACTAAGTAATTTGAACTGTGTTTTTTTTCTACTGAATCCCACAACCAATAACCAATTCCGCCTACAGCAACCAGTCTAAATAGCGTTAGAAACAATTTGCCATAAGTCCCTGGAATTTCAGTACCCCATGCCATTCCTTCATTTTCAATGAATAGTACTTTAAACCATTTGAAAACTTCTACTTCCTCCCCTAATACGAAATTAGTTTTAATGTATATTTTCGAAACTTGATCAACGATTAATATAATGAAGATAAGTAGATACGATTTTCGTAATGACATTTTATAAATTTTAAGTGGGGCAAAAGTAGTTAAATTCTAAAAAATAAATTCCAAATCCCAATAATTTTACAAGTTATTATTGGAATTTGGAATTTTACTATTAGAAATTTAAATTTCTTATCGTTGCGAGTTTTTAGCTTCTATACTCATTGTTGCATGAGGGACAATTTTTAATCGCTCTTTGCTAATTAACTTCCCCGTAACTCTGCACAAGCCGTATGTTTTATTCTCTACACGGAATAGTGCGTTTTTTAAATCCCGAATAAACTTCTCCTGACGGATCGCTAATTGTGAGTTCGCTTCTTTAGACATCGATTCACTGCCTTCCTCAAATGCTTTAAATGTAGGTGATGTGTCGTCAGTTCCGTTATTCAAATCATTCATGTAAGCACTCTTAATCAAGTCTAAGTCTAATTGCGCTTTTTGTATTTTATTCAAAATTATTTGTTTGAACTCTGCCAAATCAGCGTCAGAGTATCTTGTTGGTGCCTCTACCATAATCTATTTGTTTGTAATTACTATTTTTGTTTTTATCTCGTCAAATTCTATTTCAGTACCGTCATGGATATTATCTACAAAAACCAATTCTTCTGTTAGTGTTTCTGATTTAATATATTCCACATTCCCTTTTACTGCCTCTTCCAGAGTATCATTTTTTTGCAAATGTACTTTGATTTTATCCGTCACTTCAAAACCCGACTCCTTTCTAATATTTTGAATTCTGTTGACTAATTCCCTTGCAATTCCTTCTTTTTTCAATTCCAGAGAAATAACAATGTCAAGTGCAACCGTTATTCCGTTTGAATTAGCAACCAAGAATCCTTCAATATCTTGGGACGAAATTTCTACATCTTCTGTTTTTAAAGTTATGCTTTTTCCAGCAATAACCACTTCTATACTACCATCGCTTTCCAACTGATTGATTTTATCAGCAGAAAAACCCTGTATCTCTTTGGAAATCAAACCCATATCTTTTCCAAAACGAGGTCCTAATGCTTTAAAATTAGGTTTAATTTGCTTCACTAAGACTCCAGAAGCATCATCTAAAAACAAGATTTCTTTAACGTTTACCTCTGCCTTTATAAGATCAGAAACGGCTTCAATTTCAAGCCTCTGTTTCTCGTCAAGGACTGGAATCATTACCTTTTGCAAAGGCTGACGCACCTTAATCATTTCCTTTTTACGGAGTGATAAAACTAATGACGAAATGGTTTGTGCCTTCTGCATTTTACTCTCTAACAATTTATTAACAAAGTTTTCAACGTGTTTTGGAAACTCTGCCAAATGTACACTGTCGAATTTTTCTGTTTGCGTTGTTAACGTTAAGTCTCTGTAAAGCTTATCCATAAAGAAAGGTGCAATAGGCGCCCCTAATTTACTTATCGTTAATAGGCAGGTGTATAATGTTTGGTAAGCTGCAATTTTATCCTGTGCATATTCTCCTTTCCAAAAACGTCTTCTGCACAAACGAACGTACCAGTTACTTAAATTTTCCTGTACGAAATCAGAAATGGCACGAGCTGCTTTTGTAGGCTCATAATCGGCGTAGAAACTATCTACGTCCTTTATTAACGTATTCAATTCTGAAATAATCCATTGATCAATCTCAGGTCGCTCCTTTAATGGAATTTCAGCTTCTTCATATTTAAATCCGTCGATGTTTGCATACAAGCTAAAGAACGAATAAGTATTGTATAAGGTACCAAAGAATTTTCTGCGAACCTCAGCGATTCCTTCAAGGTCAAATTTTAAATTATCCCAAGGATTTGCATTTGATATCATGTACCATCTTGTGGCATCCGGTCCGTATTCTGCTAGTGTTTCAAAAGGGTCTGCTGCATTTCCTAAGCGCTTAGACATTTTTTGTCCGTTTTTGTCTAAGACTAATCCATTCGAAACTACATTTTTATAGGCTACTTTGTCAAAAACTAAAGTTGCAATTGCATGTAGCGTATAAAACCATCCACGGGTTTGATCCACGCCTTCAGCAATGAAATCAGCTGGAAAATCTTTATTCGCGTCAATTTTCTCCTTATTCTCAAAAGGATAGTGCCATTGTGCATATGGCATCGACCCACTGTCAAACCAAACATCAATCAAATCTGCCTCCCGCTTCATTGATTTGCCCGAAGCAGATACCAAAGTGATTTCATCAACTACATTTTTATGCAAATCAACTAAATCATAGTTGTCTTCGTCCATGTTTCCAATTTCGAATCCTTTAAAAGGGTTTTCTTTTTGGAATCCAGCCTGAATTGATTTTTCTATTTCGTTGTATAATTCTCCTATCGAACCTATTAAAATCTCCTCCTTTTTGTCTTCTGTTCTCCAGATTGGCAAAGGGATTCCCCAAAATCTAGAACGCGATAAATTCCAGTCATTGGCATTTTTTATCCAGTTTCCAAAACGTCCTTCTCCAGTCGATTTTGGTTTCCAGTTAATGGTTTCGTTTAAGTCAAACATTCTGTCTCTAACCTCAGTGATTTTTATAAACCAAGAGTCAAGCGGATAGTATAAAATTGGTTTGTCTGTTCTCCAACAATGTGGATAACTATGGACATATTTCTCTACTTTAAAGGCTTTGTTTTCTTCTTTTAATCGAATGGCGATCTCAACATCAACGGAGCGCTCTGGCGCTTCGCCATCATTATAATATTCATTTTTTACATATTTACCAGCATACTCTCCTACATGTGAGGTAAACCTCCCTTGTAAATCGACTAAGGGAACCGGTGTGCCGTATTCATCAAGAACTAACATTGGCGGAATCTCAGGTACTGCTTCTTTGGCTACTTTGGCATCATCTGCACCAAAAGTAGGCGAGGTATGCACAATTCCTGTTCCATCCTCAATGGTAACAAAATCTCCTGCAATTACTCTAAAAGCATTTTCAGCATTTTGATACGGAAGTACCAATGGCATTAATTGTTCGTATTTGATTCCAACTAAATCGGCTCCTTTACATTCAGCAATGACTTGGTATGGAATTTTCTTGTCTCCTTCTTTGAAATTTTCAAAATCCGCTAAATCTTTACTTTCATAAAATCCTTTCCCGAATTGTTTCGCAACTAGATTTTTAGCCAAAACGACATTTGTATTTTTGAAAGTATATTGATTGAATGTTTTTACTAAAACATAATCGATTCTTGGACCTACTGTCAAAGCTGTATTAGACGGTAATGTCCAAGGAGTTGTTGTCCACGCTAAAAAATGGAAAACACCTCTCATCGAACCTTCACCATGAAAAAGAGGATAACTCAACTTAAAAGCTTTTTCAATAGTGTTATCTAATGTTTCACCATTAGGATAATGTAGTGCTTTAAATTGTGCAACAACAGTGGTGTCAGTCACATCCCTATAGCTTCCAGGTTGATTCACTTCATGAGAAGATAATCCTGTTCCTGCTTTTGGAGAATATGGTTGAATGGTGTAGCCTTTGTACATCAAATCTTTATTATAGATCTGTTTGAGCAACCACCAAACCGTTTCCATATATTTAGGCTTATACGTCACATATGGATCTTCCATATCAACCCAATAGCCCATTTTTTCGGTTAAATC
This sequence comes from Flavobacterium sp. ACAM 123, assembly GCF_000264055.1. GTDB lineage: Bacteria > Bacteroidota > Bacteroidia > Flavobacteriales > Flavobacteriaceae > Flavobacterium. Next base: position 4,188 of record NZ_AJXL01000025.1, read on the forward strand.
ATTCCATACATCAGTATAACGCATTACGGTTTTTTTACAAGCCTCGTTATATTCTTCGATGGAAATAGTCTTCCCTATGTCTTCTTTTGTAATCCCTAGTTCTTTCTCGGTGCCTAACTCAATAGGTAACCCGTGTGTATCCCAACCCGCTTTACGCTTCACTTGGAATCCTTTTTGTGTTTTATATCTACAAAAAATATCTTTAATAGCACGTGCCATTACATGGTGAATTCCCGGTAATCCATTTGCCGAAGGCGGACCTTCAAAAAACACGAATGGTGGGTTTCCTTCACGAGTGGTTACACTTTGTTCAAATATGTTTTCTTTTTTCCAAAAATCTAGTACTTCTGATGCTACGGTTGGTAAGTCAAGTCCTTTGTATTCAGTAAATTTTGTGCTCATTTTATTCTTTTCTTTAATCGATGTGCGAAAGTAAGGAATTTTGAATTATTGTACACTAATTTCATTAATTTTCACAAATCTTAGTTTTTAAATTACGACTAATCTCTCTAATTATTTACAAATTTAAAGCTTGAATCTCTATTTTTCGTCCCCTTCTAATTCGAAGAAATCATTCACAGATTTTCCAAACAACTTTGATAGTTTTAGTGCTAATACTGTTGATGGCACAAAGCGATTGGTTTCAATTGAATTGATTGTTTGTCTAGACACTCCTATTTTCTGCGCAAGTTCCTCTTGGGTAATATTTAAAATGGCGCGTTCTACTTTTAGTCTATTCTTCATTGTAGGATTTTTTTAATCTCCTAAAAACTAAAATTTGAATTATTAGTAAAAGACCAATAACAGCAAGATCTTTACTACCACTATACTCCTGTTCTATTGAGGACTTAAAAAAGAAGATATAATTAAAAAACGGTGTTATTAAATGAACTAGTACTGTCGCTATAACAGCATAGTTATACGATTGCATACGGATTTTCGCAATTAACTCATCTTCAATTTTTTCCTTCGATATTGAAATGACTAGCAGACCCAAAACCACAGTAGTAGAAGCTAATCTGTGAAACAAATAGTAGTATTTTGTATTTTCCAAAAAGGCTGCATTCATCACGATTGAAATAAATGAAATGATAACCAATACCAAACCAACAATTTTAAATTTATTAGGGAGTTGATAACCTGTAAATTTATTAACTTTTTCTATATCTACTTGTGCGTCTGATTTTTGTTTCATAAAGTAAAAAAATTAAAGCTTACTTTCCTTAAAGAATAGTAAACTTGATTAAAAGACAAATATACTTTACTTTTAAACACAAAAACAATTTTTTGAAAAGAATTTCAGCTTTATGAAAAAATCTCTTTTAAAACATCCAACGATTTAGGTTTCTTAAAGCCATCAAGATGATGCATATAATAATTAATCAGGATTTTCAATACCAGCTGTCTTTCGATAACGTGGAAGACTTTTTGATCGGTATCAAATCGTAAAGCGATGAGTTTTTTAAACAAATTGGTTTCATGCTCACTTAAAGAGCTAATCGCCTGAAAGGGAGTAAAAACACCTTCGATCATTTCGAAAAAAGGCATATCCATATCAGAGGTGTCAGGGTAGAATCCTAAATATTTTGTGGTCTCCAGCATTAGAATCAAATGAAAATTAGCCATTTCATCATGATTATCAAGCCAAAGCAAGGCCGCTTCCAAAAAGTCAAAAAGCGATTCGTTATTTTCCTCTTCACGTATTGAATGATGCAAAACTTCAGAAACAAACATCACAATCGTACTCTTATAAATATCGGAATGTATCGAATGAAAAGGAGTACTGATTTTTATTTCTTTAAAGTTCTCCAATGTGCCTTTATTCTTATGCACGGCCTCTATTTCTAGGATCGTTAAGGGTTGGAAATAAGCTATTTTCTGATTGGATTTTCGTCCCGAAAAAGCATCCCGAACAAAATAGGACTTTAATCCATGCGATTGGGTAAAGCATTTTACAATCAGACTTTTTTCCTGAAATTTTATCGACGAAAGAACGATCGCTTTTGTTTTTACCAACATTTAAATTTGGAATTTAATAATTATAATTTAACGGATAATCATTACTTTTTTAACTTTGGTTTCCACTCCGTCCTGTGCCGATATAAAAATCATATATACTCCCGAAGCCACCTTATATTTTCCAAAAGCAGTCGTATCCCACTCTAATGTGCCTCCTTCTGAAATAGCTTCGTACACTAAATTTCCCGCAATATCGGTGATTTTCACATTAGCTCTATTGATTAATCCTGCAATTTTTACCGTTCCGTCATATTCAGGCCGAACTGGATTTGGATAAATATAAGCACTATCTAGATCCTCACTAGCTTTTGTTGCGATTCCTTTAAACGAAAGCAATCCCTTAGTTGTGGCTATAAAGACTTCACCAGTTGTACTGTTTATATCAATGTCATTAATAACATTACTGGGCAAAGGAGAGTTGTTGATTGTAAAATGATATTTGGTCTCCTGTCCATTTGATGAGACTAAAAAAACACCTGAATCAGCTGTACCTATCCATTTATTATTAGCTCCATCAACTGCAATGTCAGTAATAAATTGCTCGTATAATAATTCTTGCGCTAGGTTATCCTCTAAAATAATTACAGGATTAGTCGTTAGCTGATCCCCTGTCTGGAAACTTCCCACATTAGACAATATACGTAGGCCTTTAGTAGTCCCAATCCAGAGTTGGTTTCGATTATCCACAGCTAAAGCTCTAACATCTGAAGCAGGTAAATTTCCAGTATCGGTTCCTACTGTGATTTTTTTAAAAGCACTCCCGCTTTCGTTAAAACCAATAACACCGTCTCTATTTGTTGCCATCCATTTCGTACTATTTTTATCAATGACCATTCTGCCAAAGCTATTATCTTCACTCGCGTCTATTATATTGTCCGTCGAAAAACGCTGCCACTGCCCATCTGTTTTAAAGACTTTTAATCCGTTTTTTACTAAACTATTATTTACCCAAAAATTTCCTGCTTTATCAAATGCGGCACCATTTATTCGCACATCAATATAACTTGGACCTAAAAAGCTAATTGACTCTAATCCACTATTTTTTTGATTAAACAAAAAGACAGGAATATCATTCTCAATTTTCAACAAACCCGAAAAAAAAGAACAAGCATAAACTTCATCTTCATTATTGGGATTTACGGTAATCCTAGACAATGCTTTAGCTCCTAAAACCTCCTCGTAAGGAATGTTGAGCCAACCGGAAGAACTAAATTTACTGATTCCGAATGCTGTAGGGCCACGACCTGGTATGTATTCATAGGGATTGTAACCTACCGAATAGCCGCCGTAAACTAACCAGAGATTACTCGAGGTCGACTGTAATGCAAACACACTATTTTTTGAAGGTCCCATAGGCGTCGTATTTTCAAAAACAGAAACCGTGGCGATCGTGGTGGTTAGTAAACCGTTTTCTTTTGTACCAATGTAAATTATATCGTCAATACTAGTGGCGCAAGTAAAAACAGGGCTGTAATCCGGAATTTGATTATTGTTTATTTGACGTACTAAACTCAATTGCCTATTGTATACGTAGACACTGCCAGCAGTAGTTATCATTAAATAAGCCCCACTTGTCCGAGTGTCGAGAGTAGGTTGAGACAATGTCGCAAACCCTGTGAAAGAATTCGTGCTTGCGTTGTATTTATTCAGATTTCCCGAATCGCTAACTGCAATAAGTTCTGCACCAAAGGCCTCTACTCCCGACCAACTTCCAGTAGCAACCGACCTCCACTGCTTGTAGTCATTTAAATTTTTACTTGAAATGGAAGCGCTACGAACGCCGTTGTTTGTAGCAGCATAAATAAATCCGTTATGAATGGCCGTTTGCCTGACACTTATTTCTGCACCGGTGTCGCCAATGAAATAAGTATCGCCAAAAAGCATACTCTCTAAATTAAATTGCACAATCCCAAAGTCACAGGAAACATATACAATATCCTCAAACTCCATGAAATGATTTACTTTTTTCTTGTTTGCCGGAAGCTGTTTATTGATAATATCAACTACTTTCAACATGGTGCCATCAGCCTCATTAATCACAATTATAAGTCCGTTTTCATAACCGACGAGTGTTTTATTAAAAACAGTGTTGTAGTAAATAGAACTAATCGTTTGACCGGAAAGCCCATCGACCGTATTGGTTGTTACGATTTGATTGTCAATCGTGTTTTTAGAAAACAAAGCATTTTCTGAGGCAACAAAAATTGCTGTAGAAGAGGCTGAAATATCTTTAATTTCATTATATGAAAAATAGCCTTGCCACGACAAATCTTTTTGGGAGAAACCCATTTGTGTGAGTAGTAAAAGTAGAAAGCTATAAAATATTCTTTTCATTGTGGAGGATACTTATGATTCACAAATATAACACAAACCTAAGCATTCGGTTTTTGTTCTAATCAAAAAAATGCCTTCTGTCCAATCCCGAAGTATCGAGATCACAGAAGGCATTTAATTTATTTAAAAAAAGATTTATACCACTCCTTGAGCAAGCATAGCGTCAGCCACTTTAACGAAACCAGCAATATTTGCTCCTTTCACGTAGTCAATATATCCATTTGCATCAGAACCGTATTTCACACAGGAAGAATGAATATTAAGCATGATTTCTTTTAGTTTTTGATCTACCTCTTCAGAAGTCCAGCTCAATCGCAATGAGTTTTGAGACATTTCTAAACCTGAGGTTGCAACACCACCAGCATTTGCCGCTTTTCCTGGAGCAAATAATAATTTAGCATTTTGAAAAACTAAAACAGCATCCGGTGTTGTAGGCATATTAGCTCCTTCAGCCACACAAACACATCCGTTTGCTACCAAAGTTTTAGCTTCCTTTTCGTTCAATTCGTTTTGTGTCGCACAAGGTAATGCAATATCACATTTCACTTCCCAAGGACGTTTTCCAGCAATATATTTAGCGTTTGGATATTTCTTAACATACTCGCTAATTCTTCCTCTTAATTCATTTTTAAGCTCCATTACAAAAGCTAATTTCTCAGCATCAATCCCTTCGGCATCGTAGATGTAACCTGCAGAATCTGACATAGTAACTACTTTACCACCTAATTGAGTCGCTTTTTCAGAAGAATATTGAGCAACGTTTCCAGAACCGGAAACAACAACTGTTTTACCTTCAAAACTACTTCCCTTAGTTTCTAACATACTTTGCGCGAAATACACGTTTCCGTAACCTGTAGCCTCAGGTCTTATTAACGAACCTCCATAAGAAAGTCCCTTACCCGTTAAGATTCCTGTAAATTCATTTCTCAGTCTTTTATATTGACCAAACATAAATCCAACTTCTCTTCCTCCAACACCGATATCCCCAGCAGGTACATCTGTATTTGCACCAATGTGCCTAGACAACTCAGTCATGAAACTTTGGCAAAAACGCATTACTTCATTATCTGATTTACCTTTAGGATCAAAATCAGCCCCCCCTTTTCCACCGCCCATTGGCAACGTGGTTAAGCTATTTTTAAAAGTTTGCTCGAATGCTAAAAATTTTAGAATACTTAAATTTACAGAAGGGTGAAAACGAAGTCCTCCTTTATATGGTCCGATAGCCGAATTCATTTGTATGCGATATCCTCTATTAACTTGAGTAGCTCCTTTATCATCAATCCAAGCTACACGAAACGTAATGATTCGGTCAGACTCAACCATTCTTTCCAAAAGCATTTTGTTTTGGTATTTTTTATTTTCTTCAATGAAAGGAATTACTGTTTCAGCAACTTCTAAAACTGCCTGTAAGAATTCTGGCTCGTTTGGGTTTCTTTTAGTAACCTCTTCAATAAAAGTAGTAATACTTTGTGACATGATTATTAGATTATTAACGTTTAAGAAAACGTTTTCGTTAGTGAGCGCAAATATACGAGTTCTTAGAATATTTCTTAATAATATTTTACTATATCTTAGCGAATTATCTTTTTACCAATAATTCCTTAAAAAAATAGGATCTGAAGTTGTGCTTTATTCCAAAACGTTGTACTTTTCATAAGCAATTTAGCTTTTAATTATCTATCTTTAAATTTATTTTTAATGGATGAATGATGTTTTTTCTATATTTGCAAAGACTTGAAATTTTAACAAAAAATGCTCAAATACTTCTCTATCTTTTTGTTTGTCTTAATGGGTTTTTCATTTAGTGCAAATGCGCAATTCGGATTTTCGCATGAAGTAGGGGTTATAGCCGGACCTGTGGCTTTCCAATCTGACTATGGACAGCGATACAATTTCGATACAAATGCAGGAAATACGGGAATGGGAATCGGGATAATTCATTATATCAATTTTTCCTATAAAGCAGAATGCAACTGCTATACTCGTGATACTTACTTTAATGATCACTTCAAGCTAAGAAGCGAACTTTCTTATAACAAAACCGACTTAGAGCATCTGGGAGAATGGGTAGCCCCTGAACGTACAAGTTTTGGCGCAAAGCAATTGAGGGCAATGAAAGGAAGTACAGCCGTGACCAATATAGGAATGCAATTAGAGTATTTCCCTTTCAGCATCCGTGATTTTACTGCAAGAACAGGTAGTTTAGGACCATTTATAAGCCTGGGAGGTCAATTCAGCTACTACAATGCCAAAGCCTATTCCACCTTAGGCCCTTTGGGTACACCACTAACTACATTTCCAAAATATTTAACTCCTACGGATAATCGCCCTTATGGGTTTTCCACTGAGGGGGGCACAGTATGGTCAATTGTTACTAGTGTAGGAACCCGTTATAAATTAAGCCCATTAAGGGATTTAATGATTGATTTGAGATTTCAATATTTTTTTTCCAATTGGGTAGATGGTTTAAATCCAAATCCAGCGATTTACAAAGAAAACAAGGCCAACGACTGGTTAGTCTGGCTTAATTTTGGTTATATCTACTACCTACAATAGCACTAAAAATTTTATAGAAAAAAGCCTAATTCTACGATTTAGAATTGGGCTTTTTAATGTAATATCACTCTCAAAGAAAGAGACTAAGCCATTTAAGCTAACGCTCGTTTTAGATCGTCTATCAGATCTTCTGCATCTTCGATACCTACGCTCAATCGAACTAAATCATCCGTAATTCCAATTTCTTTTCTTTTATCTTCTGGAATCGATGCATGCGCCATCATTACGGAGTAATTTGCCAGTGACTCTACTCCCCCTAAAGATTCTGCTAGGGTGAATAGTTTTATTTTTTCAAGAAAATCGATTGCATCTTCTTTTTTACCGGATACGAAATTGAAAGAAACCATTCCTCCAAAGCCACGCATTTGCTTTTTAGCAATTTCATGAAAGGGGTCACTTGACAATCCTGGAAAATATACGGTTTTAACTTTTGGATGATTGTTCAAAAATTCAGCTATTTTTTCTCCATTTTCGCAATGTCGTTGCATTCTTAAATGCAATGTTTTTATTCCTCTCAGCACTAAAAAACTATCCATAGGTCCCAATATCGCTCCAGTAGCAAATTGTTGAAAATGCATTTGTTTACCTAGTTCTGCATCTTTCATAATCAAAGCACCTGCCATCACATCAGAATGTCCTGCAAGGTATTTTGTTGCTGAATGCATTACGATATCTGCGCCTAAATCTAATGGATTTTGCAAGTAAGGTGTTGCAAAAGTATTGTCAACGGCAAAAAGCACTTTATGCAATTTTGTGATTTTAGCAATTGCTTCAATATCTACCAATTTCATCATAGGATTTGTTGGTGTTTCTACCCAAACTAGTTTCGTTTTTTCACTAAGCAATGACTTGAATTTTTCCATGTCATTCATATCTATAAAATGGAATAGTATACCTGAATCTTTATAAATTCTTGTAAACAACCTGTAAGTCCCTCCATACAAGTCATCCATAGCAATAACTTCATCACCTGGTTTCAATCCCCGCATCAAACAATCTGTTGCCGCTAACCCAGATGAAAACGCTAATCCTCTTGAGCCATTCTCAATACTCGCCAATGCATTTTCTAAAGCTGTTCTTGTGGGGTTTGCAGTTCTGCTGTATTCATAATCCCCCATAGGATGACCAGGGCTTATTTGTGCATACGTAGTTGTTTGATAGATGGGTGGCATTACAGCCCCAGTGCTTGGATCTGGATGCTGACCACCGTGTATTGTTTTAGTATTGAATTTCATTTGGTTTCCGTTTTTAATGCTTTTACAAACTTACCCATTAATTTATTCTAAGAAAGGAACAAGTTCCTACCTTTGTATTTAATTAACACTTTTTTGAGATGAAAAATTATATCCTTTTTGCCTCTTGTTCTTTCTATTGGCACGTTGTGAAAAAGAACTCGTTTTTGAAAATCAGTCTTTTGAAAAAAAACAAGCTTGAACTGTAAGGATAATTGTCCTTCAATACGTGTTCGAATTCCTATTGCTAAAGGCGTCCCAATAGTATCCGACAGCATCAATAAAAAAGTGTTTTCTGTTTTGAAAGAGATCGTATACTTTGGAGAAAAACCTTATACCTCGAACGATTTTGCGGAGCTAGTCAATTCATTCATTGATTCGTACGAAAAACTGCAAAAAGACTTTCCAAAAGATTCCTTTGGCTGGGAAGCCAAAATTGACGGCGAAATAAAATACCTGTCTGAGAACATTATCAATATAGAAATCAAACATTACACTTACACTGGTGGGGCTCATGGCTATCAAGGACAACGCTCTTTACTATTTGACCCAAACACAGGTAAAACGATTTTACAACATCAATTATTTAAGGATATAAATACATTTAGAGTTTTCGCTGAAAAAAAATTCAGAAGTAAATATAAAATCCCAGAAAACGAATCGATTAATGCAACAGGATTGCTATTTGAAAACGACACCTTTCATTTGCTTCAAAACCTGTTTTATACTGATAAAGGATTACTTTTATTTTACAATTCCTACGAAGCTGCCTCATATGCTGATGGAACAAAAGAGTTATTACTATCGTATAAAGAGATAAGTGACTATTTGTTGATTAAATAGTTATTAGAGATTTATATCTAAAGCATATGTCAGATACCATTTTTTCTCTATTAATTGGAATCTATATTCTGAACTAAATCCAGAATTTTCTAAAGAACATTTCTCAACAAACGACGTTCCTGTTTTCTTCCATTCGGTTTTAAATTCTAATGTGTCAATGTCGTAAATTTTAGTTTTTAATAGTATCCAATTTACTTTTGTCCACTTATTTTTTTCGAAACCATCTCTGTTTTGGCCTTCTAAAGGAAATTTAATCCGAGATATTTGAAACAAACTATCTGAATGAAATTGGTTGTAAAACACTTCAAAATTTTCTACAACAACAGCTGACTTTTGAATGTTCTTTAACTTTTCACTTCTCTTACAATTTATTAAAAAAAATAAAAGACGATACTAAAATCAGTACTCTACTGGGCGTTTTATTCATATCTCACATTAATTTTGACACGTTTATGAGCTACGATTGCAAGCTTTGTCAAAGTTTTGAACTTTGACAAAGCTGTTATAAAAGAAATTGTTCGGTTTTATAACAACCTAAATTTATAAAATACCACAAATCGCGTAGCCCTGATAGCAGCGAAAACCCTTTTGCACTCCACCCTATTTTTTTATGGTAGAAAAGAGCGACCGGAAGAAGCTCCTTTTATAGCTTAGAAAAAAGGGGAGAAGGGCAAGAGGTTGTAGTGGAAAGCGGGATTAGCTGCTCATAGAAATCAACCTAAACAAGCTTGCGGATACTCATTATAACCCCAATGTGCATCCCTTCGTGAAAGTCATTAAAAGCAATCGCATCTAAAGCGCTTTTTAGTACAATCCCTGCAGATGTTGGATATTCTTGATAATTAGTGAAAATTTTATTTTCTAAATCGGTTTCAGTCTGGTTGATGGTTTCCACAAGTAATGTTTGGATTTCATCGACTTCGGCTTGAGTTGCAATATGTTCTGGCTTGGTTCCTTTTTTATATTTCTCGACCATTTCGTTTGAAATCATCATAGGTACTCCTGATAAATTGTAAACTAACATCTGTTGAACGACAATGATATGGGCAATATTCCAAATTAAGTTATTGTTGTATCCTTCGGGAATTTTATTCAACTGGTCTAGGGTATATCCCGCCAGCATTTGAGATACTATTTTTCTACTTGTTCTGGTAATGTCTAATGTTTGTTGCATTTTTCTAATTTTTTGAATAAAAATAATCATTTTCCGTCTCAAATGAATTTTCTTTGCACAAAGAAAATGCAGTTTATTATGAACAAAATATATTACATCGCTTCCTGCGATACTTGTAGAAAAATTATAAAATCGTTACCAAAAGGAAGTGACCTTGTGTTTCGTGACATCAAACAAGATCCACTTACAGCTGAGGAACTAGAGGAAATGTACCAACTTTCAGGAAGTTATGAAGCCTTGTTCAGTAAAAAAGCCCAATTGTATAAGTCTATGAATTTAAAAGACAAGTCCTTGACCGAAGAAGACTATCAAAAATATATTTTAGAGCATTATACTTTTTTGAGCCGACCTGTTTTTGTCATTAACAATGGCGTTTATGTTGGCGGAACCCAACAAAACATGCTTCAAGTCATGAAAGCATTGGCTAATGTCTAAAAGGAATGTTGCACTGTTTGGTGCGACCATTGTTTCCGTAATATACGGAATCACTTTTACCATAGCAAAGGATGTAATGCCAGAGTACATCGATGCTTATGGTTTTATTTTGTTAAGGGTGAGCGGCGCCATGCTTTTGTTTTGGCTGTCTTGGTTGTTTATGCCAAAGGAAAAAATAGCGCTACACGATTTTCCGCGAATTATTGCTGCGGCATTCTTTGGTGTCGCCTTTAACATGCTTACCTTTTTTAAAGGTTTAAGCCTTACTTCTCCCATCTCGGCATCCGTAATTATGGTGACCACCCCGATGATTGTATTAATCCTTTCGGCGATTATCCTGAAAGAGCGTATGCGCAAACGCATGGTCGCTGGTATTATCCTAGGACTTACAGGGACGGCGTTTCTTATATTATACGGCCGGTCAATAGGCAGCGCCACAAATGCGAGTATCGGTAATATGCTGGTTTTAATAAATGCAATTTCCTATGGTTTTTATTTGATAATCGTCAAGAAATTAATGGATAAATACAATGCCTTCACCTTTGTGAAATGGATCTATTTATTCGGGTTTTTGATGGTATTACCTTTTGGCTGGGGCCAATTTGAGGCCGCTAATTGGGCATTGGTGCCAACATTAATTTATTGGAAAATAGGCTTTGTAGTGGTCATCTCCACTTTTATTACCTATTTACTAAATTTGCTCACCATGAAAGAATTAAAACCAACAACAGTTGCCGTTTTTATTTATCTCCAACCCGTATTTGCTACGGTATTTGCTATTGGGTTAGGCAAAGATGAATTGAATCTAGTAAAAATACTGTCGGCAATTTTGATATTTGTCGGTGTCTATTTAGTGACATCCTCCCCCCAGCGCGTTAAAAAGGAGAAATAGACTAGATGTAAAAAAATGGTCAGCAATAATTTCTACATCTTATTAATAAAAATGAAACTGCCTTCTACTAAGACATAAAATGTTTACATTTCCCGCTTTCCCTCCTTCGCGGGTTAGGGGCTTTTTTTTACTACCTTTGCACTCTTTTAGAAAATTATATGATACAATCAATGACCGGCTTTGGTAAAGCAACTATTCAATTACCAACCAAGAAAATAACAGTAGAAGTTAAATCTTTAAACAGTAAAGGTTTGGATTTGAATGTGCGAATGCCTTCGCTGTACCGCGAGATGGAATTGGGTTTGCGGACTCAAATTGCTTCAACACTAGAACGAGGAAAAGTAGATTTTTCTATTTTTATAGAAAGTACCGCTGAGCAAACTTCAACAAGAGTGAATGTGCCGATTGTAAAAGCCTATATGGATCAACTCAAAGAAATTTGTAACGAAGGATACGAAACCGAATTAATGAAAATGGCAATCAGAATGCCAGATGCATTAAAAATTGAACGTGACGAAATTGATGAAAACGACTGGATTCAAATTCAAACCGTTATCGAAGAGGCGCTGCAAAACATCCTGACTTTTAGAAAAGATGAAGGGCTGTCTTTAGAAAAAGAATTTCAATTGCGTATTGGAAACATTCGTCAGTACATGACTGACACTTTAGCATTGGATTCAGAACGCGTTAAGGCAATAAAAGATCGCTTACAAACGGCTATTGGGGAGTTAAAAGTAAATGTAGATGAAAATCGCTTTGAACAAGAATTAATCTATTATTTAGAAAAGTTGGACATCACCGAAGAAAAAGTACGTTTAACAAATCACCTAGATTACTTCTTGGAGACGCTAAATGGAGCAGTAGCTAACGGCAGAAAATTAGGTTTTATTACCCAAGAAATGGGTCGTGAAATTAATACCATGGGATCTAAATCCAATCATGCACAAATGCAAAAGTTAGTCGTTCAAATGAAAGACGAATTAGAAAAGATTAAAGAACAGGTTTTGAACGTGTTATAGCTTATTAGCCCTCAAAGGGGGAATTAAAAAATAAAAAAATGAGCAAAGGAGGAAAGTTAATCGTGTTTTCAGCACCTTCGGGATCTGGTAAAACAACGATAGTCAGACATCTATTAAGCCAAGGAGATTTGAATCTAGAATTTTCTATTTCAGCAGCTTCTCGAGAATCAAGAGGCGAAGAAGCACATGGAAAAGATTATTACTTCATTTCAACTGAAGAATTCAAACAACATATCAAGAATGACGACTTTCTAGAATGGGAAGAAGTGTACAGAGACAATTTCTACGGAACTTTAAAAAGCGAAGTAGACCGTATCTGGGCCAAAGGAAAAAATGTGATTTTTGATATTGACGTTGCAGGTGGCTTACGAATCAAGTCTAAATTTCAGGATGAAACATTGGCCGTTTTTGTAAAACCACCTAGTATTGATGAGTTAAAAATTCGTTTAAAAAAACGCTCCACCGAAAGTGAAGACAAGATCAATATGCGCATTGCAAAAGCATCGGTAGAACTCGCAACTGCCCCACAATTTGACGTAATTATTAAAAATTACGATTTAGATACTGCTTTGGAAGAAGCGCATCAATTGGTGAAGGATTTTGTAGCCAAATAGTTGTTTTAGTGACTAGTCCTAAGTCCCTAGTAATTCTTAGAACGTTAAATAAAAAGAAAACTTATGAGCGGAGTTAAATCGTACAAGGAATTACTTATTTGGCAAAAAGGTATTAAAATAGTTCTGTTAGTTTATAAGCTGACAAAGTATTTTCCAGACGATGAAAAATACGCATTGACGAGTCAGCTGAAAAGAGCCAGCGTTTCAATCCCGTCCAATATTGCAGAAGGTTTTGGACGACAAACCGATAAATCATTTAATCATTTTTTAAATATTGCAAGAGGCTCCTTAAACGAAATAGAAACTCAATTAATTATCGCAAAAGAATTAGAATTTGTTAATAATGATAAGCTATTTAATGAGATTGTTTTCTTAATCGAAGAAGAAAGTAAGATGATTAATGCCTTTGCGAGAAATTTAAAATAATTTTAAAGAGTTAGTCTTAAGCGAATTGATATTATTTAGAGGAGATCTCCACTAAGGACTAATTACTAAGGACTATGGATCAATTACTAAGAACTTAAAAAAATGAAAATAGGACTCTATTTCGGGACATTCAACCCCATTCATGTTGGGCACCTAATCATTGCCAATCACATGGCTGAAAATGCAAACTTAGATCAGGTTTGGTTAGTTGTAACCCCACATAACCCTTTCAAGAAAAAAAGTAGCTTGCTTGACGACTACCATCGTCTGCAAATGGCCCACCTCGCTACTGAAAATTTTCCAAAATTAAAACCCTCCGATATTGAGTTCAAATTAACGCAACCCAATTATACGGTAACTACCTTAGTTCACTTAGAAGAGAAATACCCCAATCATGAATTTTCGTTGATTATGGGAGAAGACAACTTAAAGTCTTTATATAAATGGAAAAATTACGAAGTTATTTTACAAAATCACGCCGTCTATGTATATCCAAGACTCGCCGCGAAGCAACAACCGGGCGAAGTAATTTCATCTGAATCGGAAAGTTTAGATTTAAAAAAAATCCAAGACTTAGGGCCAAAAGTACATTTAATTGATGCTCCAATAGTCGAAATTTCTTCTACTTTTATTCGAAAAAACATTAAAGAAGGAAAAAACATTCAGCCCCTTTTACCTACTAAGGTCTGGGAATATATTGATCATAATAATTTTTACAAGAAATAATCACTCCAGTACAATTTTCAGTTCCGCTACTATCTCTTGAAAAGCGCTAATAAGATTGTCATTTTTGCCCGATAATAAAAAAACCTCCGTAGTAGGCATCTGCTTGCTGTCCCAAACTATTTGGAGTTTTTTATCCTGAATAAATGGCTTAGCGTTACAATTCCACACTACCGCCACGCCTGTTTTTTTCGAAAGTGCTTCTAACATTTCGTACTCAGAAGGAATAATAAAATTAGAAATCATCGAAGGCCTCTTTTTATTAAAAACGTGCAACCAAAACAATTTTACATGCGGAATACCTGAATCATGATTGTACCATTTTTGCTTGTTTAACCAATGTTCCACATCCGTCAACTCTTTGGCTTTAATTTTGGACTTTACTGCTGAGGCATCAATATTAGATGATCCAACGATAATTTGTTTAATATACCCCACCTTCTTCTGGATCGTATCAAATGTGTCAAACTTTTTAGTTACGACCGCAAAATTTAGTTTTTTGTTGTCAACTAATTCAAAAAGCATTTCGTTTTCATGAAAACTAAAATCGATATAATCAAATTTTGATAGTAAGGAAGTGCCGATACTACTGAACAAGTGCTTCGAAATTCCTACAGAAATTAAACTGTTCGTATTCAACGCCTTAGCTCTAAAACCGTTCTCCACGTTTTCCAGTCGGTCTAATGCTTCTATAATTAAATTATTGAGTAACTTAGCATATTCCGTTGGCTCGACGCCTTTAGATTTCCTATTAAACAATTTATAACCAACATGTGCCTCCAGCATTGATATCTGCTGGCTGACTGCTGGCTGACTGATAAACAACTCTTTAGCCGCTAATGAAAAGTTACCGTTTTTATAAACGGATTTAAACGTTCTGTACCATTCTAAATTTACCATGATATAAATATATTTATTGCAAACATAATTTAAATTATTTTTAGTAATACCATATTCGCCTTATCTTTGAATAAAGAAATTAAAACATGAAGAAAATAGCATTATTTGCAATTATAGCATTAACCGCAGGTTGCATCGATGCAACCGCACAAAATAAAAAAGACATGAAAAAAGTATTATTCGTTCTAACTAGTCACTCAGAACTAGGGAACACTGGAGAAAAAACAGGATTTTGGATAGAAGAATTTGCAGCTCCATATTATGAGTTAGCAGACAAGGGAGTGATCATTGATATTGCAACTCCAAAGGGAGGTCAACCACCTATTGACCCAAAAAGCGCAGATCCATCTGCAGCGACAGAAGACACAAAAAGATTTGACAAAGACACTGAATTACAGGCTAAATTGAAAAACACACACAAACTAGTTGATGTTAAAGAGACAGACTATGACGCTGTATTTTATCCAGGGGGCCACGGACCATTATGGGATTTAGCGACAGACAAAAACTCGATTGATTTAATTGCGGCTTTTTATACTAACGATAAACCAGTTGCATTTGTTTGTCATTCACCAGGAGCGCTTAAAAATGTAAAAGTGAACGGCGAATTCTTAGTAAAAGGAAAGAAACTCACCGGTTTTTCTAATACGGAAGAAGCAGCAGTAGGTTTAACAGATGTTGTTCCATTTTTATTAGAAGATGCTTTACAAGCAAACGGAGCTACCTATTCTTCAATAGAAGATTGGCATCCTTATGCAGTACAAGATGGTTTATTGATTACAGGTCAAAATCCAGCTTCGTCTAAATTAGTTGCTGAAAAACTATTACACCAATTAAATACACAAAAGTAAAATGTTAAATTTTGAATTATATAACCCTACGAATCTTGTATTCGGAAAGGGACAAATAGAAAAACTAGGAGATCTTGTACCAAAAGGAGCTAAGATATTATTAGCCTACGGAGGCGGCAGTATATTTAAAAACGGGATTCACGAACAAGTAATCAATAACCTTAAAGGACACGAAATTGTCGAGTTTAGCGGAATTGAAGCTAATCCACATTTTGAAACTTTAATAAAGGCGGTTGCTATCGTTAAAGAACAAAAAATAGATTTCATACTTGCAGTAGGTGGTGGATCAGTAATTGACGGTGTGAAATTTATTTCTGGAGCTGTTAATTATGAGGGTGACCCAATAGAGATTTTGCAAAAACGCATCTTGATTAAAGAAAACGCAGTGCCTTTTGGAACAGTATTAACTTTGCCAGCAACAGGAAGCGAAATGAATTCTGGTGCAGTAGTTACTATTGAAGCGACAAAAGAAAAACTGGCATTCGGTGGTTCTGCTTTGTTTCCGAAATTCTCTATAACTGACCCAACAGTAATTCAGTCTTTACCAAAGAGACAATTGCAAAATGGTGTGGTTGATGCTTACACTCACGTGATGGAACAATACTTAACGTACCCGCATGAAGGATATTTACAAGATAGAATTGCAGAAGGAATTCTACAAACCTTAATTGAAATTGGTCCTAAGGTGGTAGAAAACCCTAAAGATTATGCTTTAGCATCTAACTTCATGTGGAGTTGTACTATGGCGTTAAACGGATTAATACAAAAAGGGGTACCTAGCGACTGGGCAACCCATATGATTGGTCATGAATTGACTGCTATGTATGGAATCGATCATGCACGTACCTTAGCTGTAATCGCACCAAGTTTATACAAAGTTATGTTTGAAACCAAAAAAGAAAAACTGACACAATACGGAAAACGTATTTTCCATCTAACCGGAACTGACGAGGAGATCGCAAATGAGGCAATCAATAAAACAGTTGAATTTTTCCATACCATGGGAATGGATACTAAATTATCTGATTACACAAAAGACTATGATAAAACCGCTGATTTTATCGTTAACCGTTTTGACGAAAGAGGTTGGAAAGGTTTAGGCGAAAAGCAAAATATCACCTTAGACAAAGTGAAATCTATCGTTGAAATGAGTTACTAGTTTAAAGTAATGAAAAACCGACATATAATAAAAAGGCGTTCTTGAATCAAATTCTAGGACGCCTTTTTTGCTAACACCAAAACAAAACCAACTAATTCAAATCTCATATAATGCTAAATAACTTAATTTATAGTGAGTTATAACGTTAAATAAATATCTATATTGCATAAATTTATAATATGTTTTAATTTTTTGTAATTTTTTGCTTTTTTTTCATGGCAAAGCCTGCAGTATGACTTGTTATTTTTTGTTTAATCAATCCATTTTTAAGTACTTTTGGTTAAATTTAATAAACAGATGAACGGAAAAATAAGATTTGCAGTTATTGGCGGTGGAAGTTGGGCAACAGCAATAACAAAAATGTTGTGCGTAAATCTTTCTGAAGTTTCGTGGTATATGCGAAATGAACCGGCAATTGAACACATAAAAAAACACAAACACAATCCAAACTATTTAAGTTCTGTTGAATTTGATACCAAAAAATTAAAGCTAACAAGCGATATTAATGAAGCAGTTGCCTATGCCGATTATATTATCTTCGCCATACCTTCTGCTTTTTTAAATGGCGAATTGGAAAAACTAACTGTTTCGCTAGAAGACAAAGTGATCTTCTCTGCTATCAAAGGAATTGTTCCTGAAACGAGTATGATTGTAGGAGAGCATTTTCACTTTAAATATGACCTCCCTTATCATAACATTGGCGTTATTACAGGTCCATGCCATGCTGAAGAGGTGGCGTTAGAGCGTCTATCCTATCTGACCATCGCCTGCGGTGATGCCGAAAAAGCGAAAATAGTAGCAGAACATCTATCAGGGAATTACATCAAAACGAAGATTACTGATGATATCATAGGAACTGAATACGCCGCGATGCTTAAAAATATTTATGCTATAGCTGCAGGAATGGCTCACGGTTTAGGCTACGGAGATAATTTCCAGTCCGTTTTGATGAGTAATGGAATTCGGGAGATGAAAAAATTCATCAAGAAAGTCCATAAAATGAAGCGTAACATTAATGATTCGGCTTATTTAGGTGATTTATTAGTGACCGGATACTCTATTTTCTCCAGAAATAGGATGTTTGGAAATATGATTGGAAAAGGATACACCGTAAAAAGCGCCATGATGGAAATGAGCATGGTTTCTGAGGGGTATTACGCCACGAAAAGCGCTTACAAACTCAATCAAGGCTATGGTGCAAAAACGCCTATTATAGATGCCGTTTACGAGATTTTATATGAAGGAAAAGACGCCAGAGCCGTCTTCAAGAAATTGACAGATAAACTTGATTAAACAATATTTACTATTCTTTTAATTCAACCGTAAAATAATATGACCATCCCTTTTCTTAAAAGAAGCAATGCTTTCTGTAGCATCACTCTTTTTTTATTCTGTTTTTTGACGTTTTACAACGCTTCCGCTCAAGAGATTAGCGGACAAGAATTATTGGGAAAAGCAATCCATTATCACGACCAAAAAGGCAACTGGGACAATTTTAAAGGCAAACTTTCTGTAGTTATGGAAATGCCTAACGGGAATGAGCGAATAAGTGAAATAAGTATTGATTTGACAAATCAGTATTTTAAACTTAGCACGGTTAAAAACGACAAAACAGTTGAATACGTTGTAAATAATGGTAAATCCATATTTAGCCTGGATGGTAAAAAGGAGTTTACCGAAGAGGAAGTGAAGACTTTTAATCTTACCGAAGCACGAGCTCAATTCATGCAAAACTACTATACTTACTTGTACGGGTTACCCATGAAGCTTAAAGACCCCGGAACCATTATTAATTCAGCGGTAGAAAGAAAGAATTTTTTGGGTAAGGAATATCTCGTTTTAAAAGTCAAATACGAAGAGGGTATAGGTAGCGATTCCTGGTATTTTTATTTTGACCCTAAAACTTATGCTTTAAAAATATACCAGTTTTACCATGATGAAACTAAAAATGATGGTGAATATATCGTTCTAAGTGGCGAAGAAAAGTTTTCTGGAATCAAAATACCCAAAGTTAGGGTTTGGTACTTCAACAAAGACGGAAGCTATTTAGCGACAGATACCTTGAAAAAGGTTAACGATTTATAAAAAATGTCCGCTAATTCTTGCAGTAAAAATAAAAAGCAGCTATCTCCTTTCAAATAAAGGGATAGCTGCTTTTTTTATGATAATTCCGGACATCGCTATCTTATGATAATTCCGTCAACAAATAAAATAGGCACTTCTTCCACCGAAGCTACGTTGATAGAATCCGCTTTAAATACAAATTTTTTATCGTGTAATTTATCTTCAATGAAAAAGGTAACCATGAATTCATTGTTGAGCACTAAAACGCTTTTTTCTAACATTTCAATTTTTACCACCGACACTGGAGGTACTTCCACAAAGGCATGTCGCAATAATGATGTTTTTTTCATTTCGCCATCAATGGTTCCAAATGCTTTAGAAACAACCATCACGCTTTCGATAAGAAAATCACTATCATTCACTAAATAAGCATACCATACTTTTTCCATAAAGTCGTCACTCCATTCTTGGACTGCGGCTACGAAAACGTTCTCTACTTCGGGGATAATAATATCTTTTTTCATTGCTCCTGTTTTGCCTCGATGTCTCGAAGCACTTATATTGTATAATTCAGTATTCCTAGCCCAGATAGAAGTGAAAATCCTTTTCTTGTTTTTCTTTAAAACAAAAAAAGATCGTAACGAATAGCTGGAAATAGATCCAAAATCTTTTTTAAATTTTTAAATAGTGGCTTTAAACTGCTCTAAAAAACGCACATCGTTCTCATAGAACATACGAATATCACCAATTTGATAGTTCAACATAGCGATTCTTTCAATTCCCATTCCGAAAGCGAAACCAGTGTATTCTTCTGGGTCGATACCGCAATTTTTAAGGACATTAGGATCTACCATCCCACATCCACCAATTTCTAACCAACCGGTTCCTTTGGTAATTCTATGATCGGTTTCGGTTTTTAAACCCCAATAAATATCAATTTCGGCACTAGGTTCCGTGAACGGAAAATAAGAGGGTCGCAGGCGTATTTTTGATTTTCCAAACATCTCTTTAGTAAAATGCAGCAAGGTTTGTTTCAAGTCGGCAAAAGAAACATCTTTATCAATATACAAGCCTTCTACTTGGTGAAAAATACAGTGCGAACGGGACGAAACGGCCTCGTTACGAAAAACTCTTCCTGGAGAAATCGTCCTGATAGGTGGTTTATTTTCCTCCATGTACCGTACCTGAACCGATGAAGTGTGCGTGCGCAACAAAATATCTGGATCAGTCTGGATGAAAAAGGTGTCTTGCATGTCCCGTGCCGGATGGTATTCCGGTAGGTTTAATGCTGTAAAATTATGCCAGTCATCTTCAATTTCTGGTCCTTCAGAAACATTGAAACCAATATTAGAAAAAATATCAATAATCTGGTTTTTAACCAATGAAATAGGGTGACGGGAGCCGATAGTTATGGGTTCAGACGAACGCGTCAAATCACCGTAAAACCCTTTAATTTCTTCTTTGTTTTCAAAAGCTTCCTGGATGCTTTTTACTTTTTCTTCAGCAGAAGATTTTAGCAAATTAATTACCTGTCCAAATTCTTTTTTTTGGTCATTAGGCACATTCTTGAACTCAGCAAAAAGATCTTTTAAAAGTCCTTTGCTACCAAGAAATTTAATTCTGAATGCTTCTAATTCTGCTTTATCTTGTGTAGAGAATGCTTGCGCTTCCCCAATATATTCTTTTATCTTGTCTATCATTTTCATGCAATAATTGAGAGTGCAAATTTACAAAAATTTGTTTCAGGTTTAAAGTTTAAAGTTCAAAGTTTAACCAGTAGCTGCATCTGTTCATGCTATTCTATCACAAAAGGATTACTTAATCAACTCTCTTTCAATAAAATAACTAACAATAGCTTCTTTCATTAAAACGGATTGCTCTCCTGCTTTAAGTGTTGGCAACTCCTCTTTGACACTATAATGCGGCCAACCGTCCTCATCAAAAAACTCGAATTCATAGAATCCGTAAGGTTCTAATAATCGGCAAATTGCAATATGCATCAGGTTTAATTTTTCGTCTTTTTTGTATTCACGATGTACTTTCCCTAGCTCCTGGACCCCAATCAAGTAAATGATGGCGTCTAAATCTAGGTCTTCTCCTTGAGAAAATTGATTGGAAAGTATATCTACAAGCTGTTCCCAGCGTTCTTTAAGTTGATTGTCTCTTGACATTTATTTAGAAAATAGAATAAAGAATAAAGAGAAAAAACTCTATCCTTTGGGTTTTAAAAATTTAATTCTGGCAAAGATAAGAACTACGTGTTTGACTTCGGGATTTTCTATTCTCTATTTTCTTTATTCTTTTAATGATTTTAGCTTTTGCTTCTTTTCTCATTCTACATCCCTCTATTTTCTTTATTATTTTATCTTTGCTGTATTTTCTTTATTCTTTAACTATGCGTTTTTTAGATATTGTTTTGGGTGCATTTCTCTTATATGCTTTATTTACAGGCATTAAAAATGGGCTTTTTATTGAACTGGCTTCCTTAATTTCACTTATTTTAGGAATCTATATTGCAATAAAATGCTCTTATATGATAAGGGCAATACTTGCTAATCATGTTTCTTGGTCTCCAAAATATATTGAAATCACCGCTTTTGCCCTCACTTTTATTGGTGTCGTTTTAGCTGTGCATATTGTAGCAAAATTACTAACCGGAATCATGGACTTTGCGTTCTTAGGTGTTTTCAATAAATTAGCGGGAGGCGCTTTTAGTATTCTAAAAACAATTTTACTCTTGAGCATAATCATTAATCTTTTTCAGAAAATCAATATAAACAATATGATTGCTAAAGAGGAGACACTCAATAAATCCTTGTTTTACAATCCGATTCAAGAAGTTTCAAAATACATTTATCCTTCATTAGAGAAGTGGTATACTGAGTTTAAAGAAACCAAGAAATCAGAATAGTATCCGGTTTTGAAGTGTTTGCATGCGATAAGTGCAAGGCTTACTACAAATAAACTACTTCACTTCCCTGATAGCGTCACTTGCAATCCATCCTTCCGTACCATCTGTCAACTGGACTTTTTTCCAACCGGTCACTTTTTCTTCAACATAGACTTTTGCCCCTTCATGAAGCATGAAAATAACGGAACTTCCTTTTTGTGGCTCGCTTCTTATCTCTGTTATTTCATCAAAAACAATTGCCGGTTTTTCATTATCGTAATGGGTTTTTTCAAAAATGGCAGACGAAATCACAATCAGAATAACAAAAATAAGTGCAAACATTACAAAAAATGAAACTCTTTTAATCACCGTAGTTTCTGAAAAATAATAGCCTAAAAAAACTAATAAAAAAGAAATTGCCGATACAACCGCAATCCAGGCCCAAGTATTGTAATGGTAAATTCCGGTGAAATCACGAAGCAACTTTCCAAATCCTACTTTTGGGATTACTTTTACTTCATCAATAGTTCGCTTTTGAGCAAATTTCAGGTTATTTAAGACTTCCCTATCATTTGGACTCAGTACTAAGGCCTTCTCATAGCTATAAATAGCCGGTGCTACTTTATTCAATTTATAATAGCAATTACCGAGGTTAAAATACAATTCTGAAGAATGCTGATTTGTTTTCAACACACCTGCATAAGCGTCGATGGCTTGCTCGTACTTCCCTGCTTTGTATAAAGCATTCCCTTCTTCAAAGCCATTTTGGGCAAAGAAAACTTGAGTAGTTAATAACAATATATAAAAAATATTTTTCATTTTTCGAATGGTCAATTACAAATTATTTATTGTCAATTGTTATATCTGCTTTTCCAAATCAGAAATTATCGACACTGCTTTATCATAATCTTTTTGGATGGTCGCACTGGATGAGGGAGCAAATCTCGCAACTTCACAATTCTCAGTCAAAGTAATAAAATCATCCACTGCCACTGGATTTGCATTCCTAGTCAACAAAAGCTCCTTGATATTATCTTTACTCATTTCTGAGGTTTCGATATGTAATTTAGCTTTCAAAAAGTTATGCATTGCTTTTTCAAGGGCAACATAAAACGGTTCTTTATTATTAATTTGTTTTTTAGCTTGCGACAAATATTTCTTAGCCAATTTATTGTTTCTTCTCACTCTATTCCCTATTACATCTCCATCCATCGCTTCTTTTTTCTTCTTAAGCAAGACAATGACAGGGAGCATTAAAAAGGGAAAAAACAATAACCCAAAAAACAATTTAGAACCAAGGAAATCATCTTCAGCAACAGCCACCAAGTTTGTTTTCAACTTAATGAACTTAAATTGCTCTGAATTTGAAATTTTATTTTTACCCTTTTCTGAATTCGCAGCAGTTGCCTCGGTTGCAGTGGGCCCGTCCAAAACAGTAACCATGACCTCCGGTGCGCTTATGGTTTTGTATTTTCCTAAGCCAAGGTCAAAATAAGAAAACTGCATTGGTTTTACCGGGTAATTTCCTTTGTATTGTGGTATAATAGTGTAACTATCAGAAATTTTTCCTGATGTTCCCGCTAATGAGGTGTTCAAATTTTCACTGTGAACCGGATCATACATTTCTAATGCATTCGGGACAACGGGCTTTGGCAAACTGAATAGCTTCATGTTTCCTTTTCCAGTTACGCTAACAATCAAATCAAGGCTTTCCCCGTTTTTTAGACTTGTTTTTGTGGGTGTCACTTTAAAATCAAAATTACCTACAGCACCTGAAAAATCAATTGGCTTTCCTTCTTCAGGAAGTGCTCTTACAGTAATCGTTTTAGCTCCTGCAGACACTCTTTTACTATCCTCCGCAATCACAACACGACCATAAACATCTCTACGGTTAGTGGGCAACTGCACATCGATATCTAATGATAGTGGCTCGATGGTCAATTTCCCTGATTTTTGCGGATATAAAACTGCTTTTTTAAGTACTATATAACGATAATTCTCCCCTTTAAACATCCCTTCTTCGGCAGTCAGTTGTTTAATCTCAATGTTTTGACTCCAAAAGTCATTGTATTTTGGTTTGTTAAGTTCTCTAAAATTGCTTATCCCAATATTATTACTGAAATACAATTTATAAACCACCGTTATAGGCTCGTTCACATAAGGATTTGTTTTAGAAATATCAGCTATTAAATGCAAGTTATCATCTACTGAAATACTGGTGTCATTAGGGTCTCTGGGTTGTTCAACGGCAGCAGTGACTGTTATTTTTACTGGAGCGGTTTTATATACCTGCCCATTGTATTCAATAGTAGCCTGCTTGATCGTTAGGTTTCCTTTTTGAGTGGGTACAAGGTAATAAGAGTATGCTTTTTCAAAGGTACTTCTTCCGTTAATCCAAGATTGACTCACTTGTTGACTGGGCCCAGCAATAACCCTGAATCCCTCAAAAGAAGGTTCATTAAAATTATCCCCATCAATATTCATGGCAAAGTCAACTCGCAGTCTTTCGTTTATGCCGAGCGTGGATTTACTTACTTTAGCGTCAAACTGTACTTGAGCTAAAAGTCCTTGAAAACTAAATAGTATTAAAATTAAATATCTTTTCATCTTTTATTCAATCCTTATCTTTCCTTTTGGCTTTATTATATTCTCTGTTTTATTACCGCATTCTGATTCCTACCGCAAACAAACCTGAATTACCAATCTTTCTCCGTTTTTGTTGGTTTTCCTTTTACTTTTTGAGCATTCACTTTATCTTGAATTTTCTTTTCTTCGTTGTTCACCGCGTCCAAAAGATTTTCTAATCGCTGTTTAGAAATTTCGCCTGGTTTTGGTTTTGGTTTTTGCTGATCTTCGGGTTTATCATCCTTGTTCTTTCCGTCTTTTTTATCCTTATCTTTATCATCGTCCTTCTTGTCCTGATCTTTTTTGTCTTGATCTTTTTTGTCTTTATCTTTATCTTTTTTATCCTTATCCTTTTTATCGTCCTTAGGCGGATTTTCTTTCAGCATCTTTTTTGCCAATGCATAATTGTATCTTGTTTCCTCATCCGAAGGTTTGTTACGCAAGGCCTCTTTATAGGCTTCGACAGCTTGCGTATAATTTTTTTCTTTCATGAACACGTTCCCTAAATTATGGTAGGCTTTGTGTTTTTGAGGTCTTGATTTAGCGTTTTTTATTGCTTTTGCATAAGCATATTTAGCTTCAGACGCTTGGTTCTGTTTGTAAATGGCATTTCCTAAATTATAAGGCGCAGCAGTTCTATTTGGGAATTTTGAATTTGAAATCCTATAATTAGCTTCTGCATCAACAAATTTATTGTCTGCATATTCCGCGTTTGCCATCGGTAAACTTTTATCTTTCTCTTGTGCTAATGCTCCTACCAGCCCTAAAAAGAGAAGCGAAAAAGACGTAAATATATATTTTTTAAAATTCTTCATTTTTATTAAATTATGCTATTCCTAACAAGTTCGACACCTCAAGAAACAGACATTTATTTTCCTTCATTAAATAAATTCAACTTGCTCACCCAATTGGTTTTCTTTTCCAGCAAAAACAGATCCAAAAACAACAAAACGAATGCAAATCCAAGAAACCATTGAAACTGAGATTGAAAGTCGGCCATTTGCGTAGACTCAAATTCGGTTTTTTGAATATTGTCTAACGAGCTCTTGATAGATGTTAGCACTTCTTTAGTGTTATTCCCATTGATATAACCACCTTTTGTCGCTTTAGCAATCGTCTCTAGACTGGCGCGGTTCAATTTTGTCACAACAACTTCGTCATTGTTGTCTCTTTGGTAACCTTCTATGACACCGTTTTTCTTTAAGGGAATAGTCCCTCCTTTTTCTGTTCCTATCCCGATGGTAATGATTCTCATTCCCTGCTTATTCGCTTCTTCTGCAGCTGCTTGCGCACCTTCAGAATGGTCTTCTCCGTCAGAAATCAGAATCAGCAACTTACTGGTTTTGCTCTTGTCGTCAAAATAAGTAGAAGACAGTTTTATAGCTTCATCTAAGGAGGTTCCTTGAGAAGACACCATTTCGGTATTCATGCTTTGCAGAAACATTTTTGCCACACTATAATCAGTAGTAATCGGCAACACCGGAAAAGCACTACCAGCATAAGCTACAATCCCTATTCTGTCATTCCCCAATTGATTGATAATTTGTGAAACGATCTGTTTACTTTTTTCTAATCGGCTTGGAGCAACATCTTCAGCGAGCATACTTTTGGATACATCCATCGCAAAAACGATATCAATTCCCTCTCGTTTCACTGTCTCCATTTTAGTCCCAATTTTTGGGTTTACCAATCCAAAGATCAATCCTGCCAAAGCTGAAAGAATCACAACCAGTTTAAAAATAGGTTTGAAAACAGAACGTTCTGGACTTAGTTTTTTTATAATTTCTAAATCCCCAAATTCACGTTGCTTTTTTCTTTTCCAATAGGAATTGAAAAGGAATAACACCACCACTAACGGCAGTAAAAAAAGTAAGTATAAATATTTTATTTCGTCTAATTCCATATTTCTTTTTTAACCACGAAGGGCACTATAACTATATTTAGTGTCCATCTATAAAATCCCATTTATTACTCTTTTGACACCATTCTTTAATAAACTGAAATCAAAATTAATTAATAATCCTAATTTACAGTTTGACAATCTTAAATAAGTCAACAGTTGAACTAAATGAACATCATTCAGCGATTCGACCGATTTAACTTCAACAATAAATTTATTTTCTATGATAATATCTATTCTATAACCAACATCAAATTTGACCTCTTCATATATCAAAGGCAAAGCTTTTTGTTTTTCAATGTTTAAACCAAACTTTTTAAGTTCATAAAATAAACAATCTTCATATGCGCTTTCCTATAAACCCGGTCCTAAAATTTTATGAAGTTTTAATTCACATCCAAAAACAATTTTTGATATTTCATTTTCATCCATTTTTCATCTAATTAACTTTTAAACTTAGTGACCTTCGCGACTTCTTAGTGACCTTAGTGTTTAAAAAACTAAATAAAGCTTCTGTAAACCGTGTTCCTCAAAACAATCTCAGCTAACAATAAAAATACCGCAAGCCAAACAAAAGGTCTGTATTTCTCATCATAGTCGTAAAATTTTAACTCCTCAACTTCGGTCGTTTCTAGCTTATTGATTTCGCCGTAAATTTCAGCGAGTTTAGTATTACTTGTTGCTCTAAAGTAGCGTCCTTCGGTTTTATTGGCGATACTTTTCATCAGTTTTTCATCAATTTCGACTTTCATCATTTGGAATAAAAACTGACCGTTTGCGCCCACTGCGTAGGGGAACTCTGCCATCCCGTTTGTCCCAATTCCAATGGTATATACTTTTATACCGTATTGCTTCGCAATATCTGCTGCCGTTTCCGGTTCAATAAAACCAGCATTGTTCACTCCATCTGTCAACAGGATAATCACTTTACTCTTGGCTTTGCTGTCTTTTAAACGGTTTACCGCTGTAGCCAATCCCATTCCTATTCCGGTTCCGTCCTGTAATACATTATCGTATTTTATGCTTCTAATGGCCTCCAGAACCACTGCTTTATCGCTGGTGACTGGTGTTTTTGTATAGGCCTCAGAAGCATACACAACAAGTCCTATCCTGTCGTTGGGTCTTTCATCTGCAAAATCAGCGGCCACCCTTTTCAACGCTTCCATTCTGTTAGGCTTCAAATCTTTGGCAAGCATACTACCTGATACATCGACTGCCATAACAATGTCTATCCCTTTTGTCGTTTTTGTTTTATTGCTTATGTCCACTGTTCTTGGTCTAGCCATAGCCACAATCAAAGAACTCAACGCAACTAATCTTAATACGCTCAAATAAGGTTTTAGCTTTGCCAATAAAGATTCCGAAGATTTAAACCCCTTAATTGAACTTATTTTCAAAGTTGCTGATTGCTGGTTTCTTTTTAAAACCAGCCACACTATCGCCATTGGTATTAAAAGAAACAACCAGAAAAACTCAGGATTTAAAAATGTGATATTTCCCATTATTTACTTACTTGTATTAATTCGACAGAGCTCAAAACTCGATATGCTATTTCATTCGCATACGAATCTTCTTCTTCGTGAAAAATCATGATTTGCTGCAATCCGCCTTCTTGACTGAATAACACTACTTCATAATAGAGCTTTTCGCTGCTTTTAGAATCCATATTGAATCTCGAAAACGTCCCGTATGATTTTATACCGCTGACTCCTTCTTCGGTTTCAAAATCTTCTTGTTTCACAATCATATTTTGTGCTCCTTGTGATTCTAATGTCTGCAAGGTAACTTCCATTGATTTCTTCAAATCAATTTCTGCTTCCTGTTTATATTTAATAGTAGAAACCATCAGATAAAAGTTATCCATAAAACTACCGTAGGCAAAAGACTGCATTTCTTTAACCAGCTGTAATCCGTTTTTAGGAAGCGATTTTGTTAAATCAATTCTTTTAAGCACTTTCGGGGTTTCGATGGCGATCCCAGGGTTTCCATAGGTGCTTTTTATCCATTCTCCCTCGAGCAATTCTTTTGTGGGGTGCCCAATTATAGTGTCTTTAACATAATCAAATCCTTTAGTCGCAATGAAATAAGTAGTCGTTGCTAACAATAAGAAAACCACAGAAGCTATTGCAATAAGAATGCGTTTGCTTCTCTTTTTCTTTAATAAGATCTGAATCTGTTTTTGTTTTTGTACTTCATTCAGCAAAGCATCCTCTTCGATTTCAATTTCTACCGGAATTGAACTGTCCAATGTGAGAATTGCCTTTTGTAGTTTATTTCGATCCTCTGTAATCTCGTAATCTAAGGGTTTAGATTTGGCAAATTTCACTAAATCGGCTTGTTTTAAAACGCGTTCTAAATTCTCTATGGTCTCTTGCGAAACTGTCATTTTCTTTCTCACCGAGGCCGCTCTAAGACCCGTAATTAACTCGGAGGTAGTGCTTTCCATCGCAGGAATATCTATTGCCTCTTCAATATAGTTACGGGCAATATCTGTCAATTCACTGTAGTAGGCTTTCACTTCTCCTTTTTGCCAAAGCTCCTTTTGTTCTAAGGTGTTCAGTAAGCTAGTTGCTCTTTCTATTGGTGTTCTGTACACCTCTTCTTCAATTTTTTTCTTTTGTTTTCTTTTAACAAACCAATACACTACTGCTCCAACTCCAATAATCAGCGTTGCTAACAAAAGGTATTTCCACCAGTCACCTATCGAGCCCTTTACTGGAACGATGTCTTTAATGTCATACATCTTTTGTTTTAAAGTATCCACGGCAACATTAGCTACTTCAACCGAAATTGAATCTGTCAAATACGACTTATTATTGATGAAAATCTTTATACTCGGAATGGTATATTTCCCGGAATCAAACTGTGTTAATCCGTATTTCTTAATTAATTCGTAACGATCGTTATTTTTGACCGTGTCTATGGGATAAGACCGAATTACTTCGAGAGCTCCTATGTTTTTGAGATTTGGAAATTTAACTTTAGAAAGGGTGTCTACCGACGTTTTTACCGTCAATTTAAACTCGGCTCCAATTTTGTTCTTAGTCGTGTCTATACTAGTCTCTACTCGCTTTTGCTGAGCAAAAACGGAAGTAGATAGAATCAATAAAAGTAAATAAAAATATTTTTCATGTATAATGTTTCCGTTTTTTGATTTTCGATTGCCCCGCCAGTTTGCAAAAGCTCGGGTACAGATTAGCAATTTTTGATTTCAGAATTTAAAGCTGGCAATGCTCCCAAAAGAACTATTTGGCCTGCAAAGTGATTTCCCGAATATTTTTTTCAAAATTATTAGCAACGTTAATAATTCAAGCTGCAAAATCTATCAACTGGTCTTCTAAAATCTGTTTGTTCCTCTTTAATACAAGATCTTAAATCTTTGACCAAAAATCTTTGATCGTTACCTTGATTTAAAGTAGCTTAATAATTTAGTCACATAGCTTTCGTCAACCCTGGTATTTACAACCCCGGAACCTGACTTACTGAATGTATCCTTGAAATAATTTAATTTCTCATTGTAATGTTTCTCGTAATTGAATCGAATTGTTTTTGAACCGGTATCAATTAATTGCGTTTCCCCTGTTTCAGCATCGAGCATCGACACCATACCTATATCCGGCATTTTTTGTTCGCGAACGTCATACACCCGAATTCCTGTAATATCATGTTTTTTAGCTGCGATTTTCAACGTATGCTCATAATCCTCCGCCATAAAATCAGAGATAACAAATACGATCGCCTTCTTCTTCTGAGTGCTTGATAAAAACTTTAAGGCTTGAGCAATATCCGTTTTAAGGCTTTTAGGTTCAAACTCTATCAATTCACGAATAATACGCAAAACGTGTGACCTCCCTTTCTTTGGCGGAATATATAATTCGATTTGGTCTGAAAATAAAATCAACCCTATTTTATCATTATTCTGTGTAGCAGAAAAAGCCATGGTTGCAGCGATTTCCGTAACAATATCTTTTTTGAATTGGTTCTTAGAACCAAAACTTTCCGACCCTGAAATGTCCACCATCAGCATCATAGTCAATTCGCGTTCTTCTTCAAAGACTTTTACGTGGGCTTCGTTGTAACGTGCCGTCACATTCCAGTCAATCGCACGGATATCATCCCCATATTGGTACTGTCGTACTTCACTAAAAGTCATGCCGCGCCCCTTGAATGAGGTATGATATTCTCCTGAAAAGATATGATCACTCAATCTTCGGGTTTTAATCTCTATTTTTCGTACTTTTTTTAACAGCTCTTTTGTATCCATATATTTAGTCATTAATCATTAGTCATTAGTGATCAGCACTAAGTAAAAACTAAGGACTAATCACTGTGTACTATGAACTATTATGGTACTTCTACTTCATTTATAATTTTATTGATAATATCGACAGAGGTAATGTTTTCCGCTTCCGCTTCGTATGTAATACCAATTCTATGACGCAGTACATCGTGAACAATCGCACGCACATCTTCCGGAATTACGTAACCACGACGTTTTATAAAAGCATAACATTTGGCCGCATTGGCTAAATTGATACTACCACGTGGAGAAGCTCCAAAACTGATTAACGGTTTCAGCTCGGCGAGTTTATATTTTTCTGGGTATCGCGTGGCAAAAACAATATCAAGTATGTATTTCTCGATTTTTTCATCCATGTATACTTCGCGCACCGCTTCCTGTGCTCGTAGAATTTGTTCTACCGAAACAACTTGATTTACTTTCTCGTAGCTTCCTTTTAAGTTTTGACGAACAACCATGCGCTCTTCATCCATTTTAGGGTAGTCAATAACCGTTTTCAACATAAAACGATCGACTTGCGCTTCTGGAAGTTGGTAAGTTCCTTCTTGTTCAATTGGATTTTGAGTTGCCAATACCAAGAAAGGTCTTTCCAGTTTAAAAGTAGTATCACCAATAGTCACTTGTTTTTCCTGCATGGCTTCTAATAATGCGGATTGTACCTTAGCTGGTGCACGATTAATCTCATCTGCTAAAACGAAATTGGCAAAAATAGGCCCTTTTTTTATTGGAGAATTCATTTTGTTTAATGTTGTAAATCATTGTTCCCACAACATCTGCCGGCAATAAATCCGGTGTAAACTGTATTCTACTAAACGATCCGTGTATTGCCTGGGAAAGTGTGTTTATGGCTAATGTTTTTGCTAATCCTGGAACACCTTCCAGCAAAATATGCCCTTGTCCAAGAAGTCCAATCAATAATCTCTCAATCATGTGCTTTTGACCCACAATCACTTTATTCATTTCCATTGTCAAGAGATCGATAAATGCGCTCTCTCTTTCTATTTTTTCATTGATTGCTCTAATGTCTAAAGTCGATGTATTTTCTTCCATATCGTTTTATTTAAAACCTTGAATTTAATGCCTCCTATTTGAGAGTGCAAATTGAATTATTTTTTAGAGGTAAGATGTTAAAAAATGGTTAAAACTTCGAATAAAGCGCCAATTTTATGGTCGAATTATGATACAATTTTTATATTTTTAAGAACTTTGGAAAATATACTTTGAAATAAGAAAATTACGCGTTTCAGTAAAAATTAAAAACCATGAGCAAAACGACATTATCGCCCATTATCGCAGGCACTATGAATTGGGGAGTTTGGGATAGAAACCTAACTTCAAAGGAAATGCTAAACATGATTCATGTCTGTTTAGAAAACAAAATCACCAGCTTTGACCATGCAGATATTTATGGATCTTACACCACTGAAGCAGAATTTGGAAAAGCGTTTACTTCGAGCAAAATAGCCAGAGAAACAATACAACTGATATCCAAATGTGGGATCCAAATGCTAGCTGAAAACCGAGACAACAAAATCAAACATTACGACTACTCTAAGTCACACATTATCTGGTCCGTTGAACAATCGTTAAAGAATTTAGAGACTGATTATTTAGATGTATTTTTGTTACACAGACCAAGTCCATTGATGCAGTCAGATGAAATTGCCGAAGCGGTAGAAAAACTAAAATCAGAGGGGAAAATAGTCGACTTTGGACTCTCTAATTTTACCAATTCCCAAACCGAATTGATTCGTCACAAAACAGAAGTCGCCTACAATCAAGTACAGTTTTCAGCGACTAATTTTGAACCTATGCTCGATGGGAGTTTTGACTATATGCAACTAAATAACATTCGTCCGATGTCATGGAATCCGTTAGGATTTGTTTTTAAAGAAGACATTCCGCAAACCCATCGGTTGAAAAAAATATTAGCAACCTTGGCTTCAAAATACAATTTGGGTGCCGATACGATTTTACTCTCTTGGGTTTTACAACATCCAGCCAAAGTGATTCCCATTGCAGGCACGGTAAATGTTGCCAGAATACAGTCGTTGATGAAAGCAGTCGAATTAGACCTTGAAAAAGAAGATTGGTTTGCTATCTGGGCAGAAAGCATGGGCGAGGATGTACCTTAGATTGAGTGTAAATTAAAATTCGAAAAAAGTAATAATGAAATCCAATAGTACTGATTTCTACAGAAAAAACAAACCATGAGTAAAACAGCCCTAATAACCGGTGCAACTAGCGGAATCGGCAAGGCAACCGCCGAAATCTTAGCAAAAAACAATTATAAAATTATCCTTTGTGGAAGACGTGAAGACCGAATGGCCGAACTTGAAAAAAAACTTTCTAAACTGACAGAAGTGCACACGTTACTTTTTGATGTACGCGATAAAAAAGCAGTTTCAGACAGCATCGCCTCTTTACCTGAAACCTTTTCTGCCATCGACATTCTTATTAACAATGCCGGAAATGCGCATGGCTTAGATCCCATTCAAAATGGAGATTTAGACGATTGGGACGCCATGATTGATATCAACATAAAAGGCTTGTTGTATGTTTCGAAAGCCATCATCCCCCAAATGGTTGAAAGAAAATCAGGTCACATTATCAATATCGGCTCGACTGCCGCAAAAGAAGTATATCCAAACGGGAATGTGTATTGTGCCACAAAACATGCGGTTGACGCCTTAAATCAAGGAATGCGAATGGATTTAAATCCGTTCGGAATACGAGTGGGCGCAGTTCATCCTGGAATGGTGCAGACTGAGTTTAGTGAAGTGCGTTTTAAAGGAAATACCGATAGAGCCGAAAAAGTGTACCAAGGGTTCACTCCCTTACAACCAGAAGATATTGCAGATATCATTCACTTTGTAGTATCAAGACCATATCATGTCAATATCGCCGATTTAGTACTAATGAGTACTGCACAAGCTTCTTCGACGATTATAAAAAAGAATTAAAGCAAAGCATTTGATGTAATTAGCTTTTTTAAGCACATAGAAACAAAGTTTATATTCTAATTTTTGTCGACGTCTCACTTTTTTTAAAGTAAAACTTAGCTTTTTAAATAGAGACTACAGGTCAAGCAAACTATACTTTCATTATTTTTTCTATGTTTCTATGTGTTTTAATTTTTAAATATTTTTCAGCCTACGGGTCAATAAATAATAATAATCGTAATCTAAATGATCAACAAGCGCCTTTTAATTAAAAATCTGCTCGCTCAAAATGATGAGAGTAGCTTTTATGACAAAAAGCGCCAGTTGAATTTGCATACTCGTGAAGGAAAGGCAAAATTTTTAAAACACATTTGTGCCTTATCGAATTCCAACTCTGCCAACAATTCTTATATTGTTGTAGGTGTCGAAGATCAAGACAATGAAATTGTGGGCGTGGATTTTTTTGATGATAGCCACATTCAGAATTTAGTGAATGCCTATTTAGAAAACCCGCCCAAAATTCAATATGAAAATGTTCCTTTCCCAAACTTACCAAAAGACAAAGTGATTGGGTTAGTCACCGTAAAACCAAAAAACAATACCTCCTACTTTAAAAAAGGAATTCATACTATTCCAATCAATAGCGTATTTATTAGACACGGCAGTAACACGATGCCGACAGAAGAAAAAATTAAGAAGAATTTTCAAAACTCGGAAACCGTAATCGGGATTGAGAATAATGCCAGAAACAATATCAAATATACACTAGACGGCGTATTTGATTTTATGAATTTTCGCCATAAAGACATGGCACCCATGTACAAAGTCTTCAAAGAATTATTTGTTATTTGCTGGGCTGGAACTCCAAAAAAAGTGCGAGACAAAACGTTTTTGTCCCGTGTGGACATTGAACTGATAAACGAACAAATAAAATTGTTTTATTCTGATCAAGATGTAGTTACGATTACATATGACGAAGATACTTTCACCATTATTGAGTATCTTTCTTTGGGTCTCAATGACAAAACAAGTTATTACCCTTTAGAGAAACAGACCATCTACTTTTATGAAAATGGCTATTACAAAATAGAGAATGAGATGTTGTTCCAACCACCGGAATTCAGTCGGAAAATGCTTTATCACATTTACAACTCCAATCTTGCTGTATTAGAAAAACTAAAAAAAGGACTAACATTAACAGCGAGTGAAAATAAGGACTTAGAAAATGTACCCTCCACATTTATGATTTGTTACCTCAACGGTTTTGAGGAGGCAAAAGAAAAACTGATAAATGCAAAGGCCCTTTTAAAGCCTTTTCCACAAATATACTTATCCTTTAAGGAGGCCATGCGGATTTTGAGAAAGATGAAGTATGATGTACATTAAAAAATTTAAGCTAGAATGGCTGAAACAACGATAGCGTACTTAGCAACTTGATTTTCGGGTTAGTCAAGGCTTTAGAATTTAAAAAAGATATTGCAGTATTTGAAGGAAAACATCATATTAATGATGTTCCTTTAAAAAGAAGTCCCTTCTACCGCTTTGTCTTAAAGATGACAGGCGATAACAAAAAAATCATTGATGAAGCTGGCAATCATTTGAATAATTAAAAGCGATAAGACGATAAGTGTATTCATTGCTTGAAAATTTGTTTTCGTAAAATTACCGAAAAAAAATACAGTAAACAATCACTAAAACTAGTGATATTTTTATAATGAAAAATTAACCTTTATATTTCAAAATCAATACCTTAAAAAACAAATCGATATCCTATTCCGTTCTAATCTTAGACCATACTCCCCTTTGATTTCAAACATCTTTTTTCTGCAAACTACTTTTTCCTGCTTCGTTTTTTTTAATATTCCTCATGGGAAAAGCCGACATGGTACTGCAATATGAAAATTATTACCCTTCAATGAAACCCTTCAAACTCAATGAGAGTTATTTTATTTCGCATGCTACTTCCCGCTCGCATTTATTTTTAAAATAAAAAATTAACTAAAAATTCTCACTTCCCAACTCTTTTCCTTATTTTTATGGATTAGAAAAACAGCAGGGTTGTTGTTTTTTATAATCCAGATTGACAATACACAAAATGAGAACATTAGTTATAGGGGACATACACGGAGGCTTACGTGCACTACACCAAATCATGGAAAGAGCCAAGGTTACCGCAGAAGACTCCCTGATTTTTTTAGGTGATTACGTAGATGGCTGGAGCCAATCGCCACAGGTCCTTAATTACTTGATTGAATTGAATACCACAAACAACTGCGTTTTTATTCGCGGTAATCACGATGAATTATTATTGCATTGGCTAAAAGACAGCAAAGACAATCTTATGTGGTACAAGCATGGCGGCGAAGCAACCGTTTTAGCGTATCAAAAAGTAGATGCCATTACAAAACAATTACACGTTGACTTTTTGCTCTCGTTAAAAGATTATCATCTTGACTCTAAAAATCGCCTTTTTGTTCATGCCGGATTTACGAACGTGAATGGGGTCGCTTATGAATTTTTTTCCAAGTTATTTTACTGGGACAGAACCTTATGGGAAACGGCACTTTCCTTAGACCAACGAATTAAACCTAACGATTTTTTTTATCCGAAACGATTGACGCTGTATGATGAAATCTATATCGGACACACCCCTGTGACCCGAATTGGCAAAACAGAACCCGTACAAAAAGCTTGTGTCTGGAATATAGATACAGGAGCCGCTTTTAAAGGGCCTTTAACCATACTAGATGTGGACACAAAGGAATTCTGGCAAAGCGAACCCTTAAGCACTTTGTATTTTGACGAAAAGGGAAGAAATTAAAATTTAATACGGCAATTTTGTCGGAATAGCTTTAAACATCTATAAATATGAAAAAAGTCATTACGTTATTATTACTATCCTCCGTTTGGCTTACAAGCGCGCAAGCATTCAAGGGAAATGGAGATGTGAAAGGTCAGGTGGGTTTAAATATCCAAGAAGGAGGAACAGGTATCTTTTTATCTTCTGACTTTGGTATTGGTGAAAACATGTCCTTGGGACTAACCGCTAACTATTTATTGTCGGTTAACGAAGATGAATTTGGAAACATTCCGGATTTTGTACAACGGGTAGATTTGAAAGCACGCTTTAATGCTAATTTAGGGAATGTATTGAAAATGGAGCCACACATGGATATTTATCCGGGTTTGGATTTAGGTCTGCATAACTTTGGTGCACATCTTGGTTTTCGTTATTTCTTTACTGATGGTTTTGGAGTATTTGGAGAAGTTGGCATACCAATCGCCAAATACGACAAAAACGGAACTGGATTTGACCGTTTAAATAATCAATTTGTTTTAAACATTGGAGCATCATTTAATTTGTAATACCGATTGTGAATTCAATATAATCCAATTACATTGTACTATATTAAGATTGCATAGTTGTCGAGTTTCACAACGTTATTGATGCAAGTTGATTAAATCAGATTGTAAAATTAGGATATTATTTTTAAATTCATCGGGTGTTATTTTGAATAATTCTGGTTTTAGTATGTACCATCTTT
>NZ_AJXL01000026.1 GCF_000264055.1 Flavobacterium sp. ACAM 123
TTTTTTGTTAGTTCTTTAAATATTTCTCTAAAAATTGATCTTGTTCCCAGAGAAGGTGTAGGATATTCTCTTTAGCGGCATAGCCGTGCGCTTCCTTAGGCAGAATAACCATTCTTGCTGGCGCTCCTAGCCCTTTTAAAGCTTGGAAATAACGTTCCGTTTGCAAAGTGAATGTTCCGGGATTATTATCTGCCTCTCCATGCACTAGTAATAAAGGAGTTTTCATTTTATCGGCATTCATAAAAGGTGACATGGTATTGTAAACGCCAGGTACTTCCCAGTAATTGCGCTGCTCTGATTGAAATCCAAAAGGGGTAAGCGTTCTGTTGTAAGCACCACTACGAGCAATTCCACAAGTAAAAAGATTCGAGTGCGTCAATAGATTGGCCACCATAAAGGCACCATAGGAATGTCCTCCCACAGCCACTTTATTTCTGTCAATATACCCTAACGCAGCAACAGCACTAATTGCAGCCTCCGCATTATCTACTAATTGTGTGATAAAAGTGTCATTTGGCTCCGTAGTCCCTTCACCAATAATAGGGAAAGAAGCATCGTCAAGTACCACATATCCTTTGGTAACCCAATAGACAAATGATCCATAATAAGGAAAAGTAAATTCATTAGGATTCTGATTGTTTTGTCCCGCTGAGTTTTTATCTTTAAACTCTGTTGGATAAGCCCAAATTAATAAAGGTAATTTTTCTTTTTTTACTTTATCATAACCTACAGGCAAGTACAATGTCCCCGAAAGTGCAACGCCGTCTTTTCTTTTGTATTGAATCACTTCTTTACTTACATTTTTGATACTTTCAAAAGGATTTTTGAAGCTGGTAATTGCGGTAAGTTGGTCTTTTTTATTGATATTTCTAAAGTAATAATTAGGATACTCGTTCTTAGATTGAATTTGTACTAAAACCTCTCCTTTTTTGAAATCCTCAATGGACAGTAACTCTTCTTTTTTATCTTTATATGTTGAGGTATACAGTCTTTTTGTTTGTTCGTTTTTCAGGTTGAATTCATCTATGAAAGGGAACTGTCCGTTTTTAGTGAATCCATCTCCTAGTAAATAAAGATTATTATTTTCAATAGCAAGAACTGGTTTGCCATATGCATTCTTAATAGTTTCAAAATTCCCCGGATCAGAGTAGATATCCTGAGAGTTTCTGTCACTAAATATTTTCGGATCTTGAGTCGCATCTGATGGATTGAATAGATACGTTTTAGTATTTCGAGTATCGTACCATTGATCAAAAGCAATTGCCGTAGTTTCATTTCCCCAAATAATACCATCAAAACGTTGTTTGGTTTTTAGCATTTGAGAAGGGTTTTTGTCGAAAGGCGCTTTCCATAGGCTTACTTGATCTCTAAAATCAACTTTATTTTCTGGATTTCCTTCATCAAGTGCTTCCACATAATACAAAGTAGCTGCTTCGTCATTTCTCCAATTCATATTTCTTTTACCGGTGCGAGTAGCCATAAAACCTTTTGGCATGATTTCGTTTAAAGCAACTTCGTTTACTACCTTGACTTCATTACCTTGTAAGTCATAAACAACCGTTTTTGATGGAAAACGATTAAGCGGAACGATATATGAAAACGGTTTTTGAATCGTGGTTATCATCAGGTAATTGCCGTCAGGAGAAAAGTTCTCTCCAGCATACATGTCAGCCGATTTAAATAAGGTTTTGCTTCCGTTGAGATTTACTTTGTACAACTCGGCGGTCAAAATATTTTGAAAATTGGCTTCGTCCGTTTTGTTTTTCAATAAATCCTGGTAGGTTCTGTTTTGAGAAATTGATCCACTTGCATTCGAAACAATTGGACCTGTTGGTAGATTTTTCTTTTCGTCCAATAAATCAGCTCTATTTTGTGGAAGCATCTTCACCAAAATATTTTCGTTGTCGTTAAACCAACTAAAAGGGTTTCCTAGGTTAGCGTTGACGTTGTCTTCTGTAAGTTTAGTGGCTTTAGCGGAAGCGACATCAACTACCCATAGTTCTACGCCTGAATTTGTAGTATTTGAAAAAGCAATTTTCTTTTCATTAGTTGACCAAGAGAGATTGCTGATGCGCGGGTTACTAGGTAATCCGCTCACTTGAATTTCATTTTTATCTTTGATCTGACGAAGCTTGATGTTATTTGTGTAAGTAACAGAACTAGAAATATTTGTGGTTGGGTTAATCCTTAATCCTCCCAAACGCATTTCATCTTGGTTTAAATCGTCTAATGTTTTATAGGTGTCTCTGTAAGTTAGCAACATGTATTCCTTTTTTGTATCCATACTAACTGATGGTGGCCTCTCATAGTCAACTAAATCAAGAATTGATTTGGAGGGTTTCTGATAGCTAAGGTTTTCTTGGGCAAAAGCATGCAAGCTTAATCCAAGAAATAAAATCAGGCTAAAATTTGATTTCATAAATAGGGTTTGTTTTGGTTAATAGATTGGATTTATAGGTTGTACTTCTTTTATAAATGTTACCTAACATTAGTTTTTAATTGTAAATATAGTTTAATTTCATTTTCTGACTTTATTTTTTAACGCCACTGAAGTGAGGTCCGTCAATTAATAACGGGTTAATTGCTAAAAAAGCAGTAATTTGGCACCAAATATTTTTTAGTATATTAAAATTTGCAATATTATTTTATTAAAATCACAACCATATGTATCATTCAAAAATTGCGGGATTAGGGTTTTATGTTCCTTCCAATGTA
Organism: Flavobacterium sp. ACAM 123; assembly: GCF_000264055.1. Lineage (GTDB taxonomy): Bacteria > Bacteroidota > Bacteroidia > Flavobacteriales > Flavobacteriaceae > Flavobacterium. Next base: position 2,716 of record NZ_AJXL01000026.1, read on the forward strand.
GTCACTAATGACGATTTGTCAAAAGTCATTGACACCAGTGACGAGTGGATTCAAGAAAGAACAGGGATTCAAGAAAGAAGACACATAATAAGAGGAGAAGATACTACGACGTCAATGGGAGTAAAAGCTGCTGAAGTAGCAATTGAGCGTTCTGGCGTGGCAAAAGAAGATATCGATTTTGTCGTTTTTGCTACATTAAGCCCTGATTATTATTTCCCTGGACCAGGGGTTTTGGTACAACGTGATTTAGGTTTAAGAACGGTTGGAGCTTTAGATGTCAGAAATCAATGTTCTGGATTTATTTATGCCTTGTCTGTTGCGGATCAATATATTAAAACGGGAATGTATAAAAACGTTTTGGTAATAGGTTCTGAGGTACATTCAACAGGATTAGATATGACCTCGCGTGGCCGTGGCGTATCTGTAATTTTTGGAGATGGAGCAGGAGCAGCCGTTTTGAGTAGAGAAGAAGACTTGACAAAGGGGATTCTGTCTACGCACCTGCATTCAGAAGGGCAACATGCTGAAGAATTAGCGCTTACCGCGCCTGGTATGGGAGCGAGATGGGTTACTGATATTCTTGCGGATAATGATCCTAATGATGAAAGTTATTACCCACATATGAATGGACAGTTCGTTTTTAAAAATGCAGTAGTTCGTTTCAGTGAAGTTATAAATGAAGCACTGGAAGCAAATAACCTATCAGTTTCAAATATAGATATGTTGATACCGCATCAGGCAAACCTTAGAATCTCCCAGTTTATACAAAAAAAATTCGGGTTGACTGATGACCAAGTTTATAATAATATTCAAAAATACGGCAATACGACCGCCGCTTCCATTCCAATTGCTTTGACCGAAGCTTGGGAGAATGGGAGAATTAAATCTGGAGACACTGTTGTTCTAGCTGCTTTTGGAAGTGGTTTTACTTGGGGCAGTGCTATCATAAAATGGTAGGAAATGCTTAGTTTTACAAGAATTAAAATATTTTTTATATCAAAAAACCCGGAGTTGGCATACTCCGGGTTTTTCTTTGGCAATAAAATTTAAAACTAAATCTTTTAAAAGTCTACCCCTTCTTTGGGTTGCTTTCATATCTCGTTATCTTTTTTAGGATGACTATGCTAGTACCACTTCGATACATACAATTAATTTCTTAAAGAAACTGCTTGACTTTTTCCTGTGATTTCATTCGTGAAAATATAACTATTTTTTTGTTTCAAAAATCTGCGACCTGCAGTATTGTCTAATACAGACTAAGCAAAATTGAAACCTAAAGTTTGCTTAATAGACTATAATGTTTGGGGTTTTTAATATTTTTTTTGAGAAAAAAGAAAAATTTAATTTTTCTTTAGCAGAGAACGTCTCCTTTTTGAAAAAGAAATTATCTGGCATTCCAATTTTCAAATTGGTACATTATAACTATATTTGCAAGCTTAAAATAAACACGAAAAATGACATTACCACAAATTCTTACCCCTTCAATTGAAAAAGCAGTCCAAGCCTTATTTGATATCGCTATTGACAAAGTAGAGTTTCAAACTACACGGAAGGAATTTGAGGGAGATATCACGATGGTAATTTTTCCATTATTAAAAGTTGTCAAAAGTAATCCTGTAGAACTGGGGAATAAAATTGGAACTTATTTAGTGGAAAATGTAGCTGCAGTGAGTCGTTTTAATGTGGTTTCCGGTTTTTTAAATATTGTTATTTCAGATGAATATTATTTGAACTCTTTCGATCTAATGAAGGACGATACGAAATATGGTTTCGTAGCGACAAAACCTGACGATAAAGCAGTAATGGTAGAGTACTCCTCGCCAAACACAAACAAACCCCTCCATTTAGGTCACGTCCGTAATAATCTATTAGGATATTCTGTCGCTGAAATTATTAAAGCTTCTGGTAAAAAAGTATATAAAACTCAAATCATCAATGACAGAGGAATTCATATTTGCAAATCGATGCTTGCATGGCAGAAATTTGGAAATGGAGAGACTCCCGAAAGTACAGGTTTGAAAGGAGATAAATTAGTAGGTAATTACTATGTCGCCTTCGATAAAGCCTATAAAGTGGAAATTGCTCAATTAATGAGTGAAGGAAAAACAGAAGAAGAGGCAAAAAAACAAGCGCCAATGATTCTGGAAGCCCAAGAGATGTTGCTGAAATGGGAAGCCGGCGATAAAGAAGTAATTGCTCTATGGACAAAAATGAACCAATGGGTTTATGATGGTTTTGCAACTACCTATAAAAATTTAGGAGTCGATTTTGATTGCTTTTACTATGAAAGTAACACCTATTTACTAGGGAAAAATGTCGTTCAGATTGGTTTAGAAAAAGGAGTTTTCGAAAAAGACCCTGATGGTTCTGTGTGGATTGATTTAACTGATGAAGGATTAGATCGTAAAATCGTGTTGCGTTCTGATGGGACAGCGGTTTATATGACGCAAGATATTGGTACTGCAATTCAACGTGTGAAAGATTATCCAGAGATTGGCGGAATGGTTTACACTGTTGGTAATGAACAAGATTACCATTTTAAAGTATTGTTTCTGATATTGAAAAGATTAGGCTTTGATTGGTCTGAAAGTTTATATCATTTATCATATGGAATGGTAGATCTACCATCTGGAAAAATGAAAAGCCGCGAGGGAACTGTAGTGGATGCAGATGATTTGATGCAAGAAATGACAGATACTGCCCAGAAAATTGCGGAAGATTTAGGGAAATTAGACAGCTATTCGGCTGAGGAAAAGGCAAAATTATACAATACGATTGGCCTAGGTGCTTTGAAATATTATATCCTTAAAGTAGATCCGAAAAAACGAATCCTTTTTAACCCCGAAGAATCAGTTGATTTTGCAGGAAATACAGGGCCGTTTATACAATATACTTACGCGAGAATCCAATCGATTATTCGTAAAGCTAATTTTGATTTTTCAAATAAATCAGGAATGGTGGAGCTTCACGTAAAAGAGAAAGAACTGTTGAAACAACTTGAATTGTTTCCCGAAGTGATTCAAAACGCAGCACAAAATCATAGTCCTGCCTTATTGGCAAATTATGTGTATGATTTAGTACGTGAATATAACTCTTTTTATCAAGCGGTACCAATCCTAGGTTCAGAAGTAGCAGTAGAAAAAATATTCAGGGTACAGTTATCAAAAAAGGTAGCGGATACTATTGCGGCCTCTTTTAGCTTGTTAGGGATCAGTGTTCCGGAAAGAATGTAATAAGTTTGGTTTTTTTGCGTTATTAATTTAATAAAAAATCAAAAATATCGCTTTGAAAAAGATGTCAATTTTAGCTTTACTCGCTATTATAGCTAGTTCATGTACAAACAGTTCAGATTCTGGTACAAGTGGAACTGTTGCCTTAAAAGCCTCTGCCGTTTCAGCAACAGGAACTACTTTAACTACTGCACGTACGGCAGCAAATACGGTAGTAATAACTGACTTTAAGATTAACGTTGCAAACATAAAATTTGAAACCGACATGGAGGATGACCGACATGATTTGTATCCTAATTATGAAGATGTTAAACTTCGAGGACCGTTTTTACTTGATTTGATTGATCCAAACAACACTGTGTCCCAACTTATCACTTCTGTGAATGTTACGAATGCGAAATATGAAGAGGTGGAATTGAAGTTTGAAAAATCTATTGTAGCCGGCGAAATGAGTGGTAAGACGTACATGATCAAAGGAACCATTAACGGTAAAGCTTTTATGATCTGGAGTGGTAAAGATGCGGAACTTGAAGTGGATTTCGAAGATGCAGCTAAAGATTTTACCGTCAATGGAAATAACATGGCTTTAAATATCAAGATTCATCTTGATGCGATAATGACTAAACTCACAACATTAGTAAGTCAGAATCTATTATTTGATACTGACGGAGACGGAGTTATTGAAATTAGTACTGATAACGATGATGATCATCAAGATATTGGAGAGCAAATAAAAAATTTACTTGAAAACGAAACAGACTTAGACGACAAGGATTAAGTAAAAATAGTAATGATTTAATAAATAAAAATGGGCTATCTAGTAAAAGGGAGCCTTTTTTTATTTCTAATAGCATTTAAACTTAAAAATCAAATGCTTAAATTTGCGACTTAATTAAAGAGAAATAAATCATGTTCGATAATTTAAGCGATAAGTTAGACAAAGCCTTCCATATATTAAAAGGTCACGGAAAAATTACAGATGTAAACGTAGCCGAAACTTTAAAAGAAGTTAGAAGAGCCTTACTGGATGCCGATGTGAATTTTAAAATCGCAAAGGATTTTACCAATAGAGTTAAGGAAAAGGCACTAGGACAAGACGTGTTAACTACGCTTCAGCCAGGTCAATTATTGGTAAAGTTGGTGAAAGATGAGCTTACAGAGTTGATGGGTGGCGATGTCGCTGGAATCAATCTTTCTGGAAATCCTACAGTTATTTTGATGTCTGGATTACAAGGTTCAGGTAAAACTACCTTTTCCGGAAAACTGGCAAATTATCTTTTGACTAAAAAGAATAAAAAACCGCTTTTAGTAGCTTGTGATATCTACCGTCCTGCAGCAATTCAACAATTATACGTTGTTGGAGACTCTATTGGTGTTGAGGTTTATTCAGAACCTGAGAATAAGAATCCGGTTGAAATTGCACAAAATGCAATTAATTATGCTAAAGAAAAAGGTTTCGATACCGTTATTGTGGATACAGCCGGACGTCTGGCAGTCGATACTGAAATGATGGATGAAATTTCACGTGTTCATAAAGCCATTCAGCCACATGAAACTTTATTTGTTGTTGATGCAATGACAGGTCAAGATGCTGTAAACACAGCAAAAGCTTTCAATGATATATTAAATTTTGACGGGGTTATATTAACCAAATTAGATGGTGACACTCGTGGTGGAGCTGCTATTTCGATAAAATCTGTAGTGAACAAACCTATTAAGTTTGTGGGTACAGGGGAGAAAATGGAAGCAATTGATGTCTTCTATCCTATCCGTATGGCGGAACGTATTCTTGGAATGGGAGATGTTGTGTCCTTAGTGGAAAGAGCGCAAGAACAGTTTGACGAAGAAGAAGCAAGAAGAATTCAAAAAAAAATCGCCAAAAACGAATTCGGTTTTGACGATTTTCTTACCCAAATTCAACAAGTCAAGAAAATGGGTAACATGAAAGATTTAGTTGGAATGATCCCTGGAGCTTCAAAAGCTATGAAAGATGTGGAGATTGAGGATGATGCTTTCAAGCACATTGAGGCTATTATTCACTCTATGACTCCGTCAGAGCGAAGTAAGCCTTCTCTAATTGATGTAAAAAGGAAAGTCAGAATATCAAAAGGTTCAGGAACAAAAATTGAGCAAGTCAATCAATTGATGAAGCAGTTTGAGCAAATGAGCAAAATGATGAAAATGATGCAAGGACCAGGAGGGAAAAACCTGATGAAGTCGATGGGCGGAATGAAAGGGATGCCTGGGGGTGGAGCGATGCGCTAAAATATTTGTTTAAGGTTTAAAGTTTCATATTGCTTGAAACTTTAAACCTTACTCTTTTACACGAATATTGCTATTACTGGGATGCCAGTTTTTATAATACTGAAAATTGGAAACTAAAACTTGAAACTAAAAATAAAATGCAACTACTAGACGGAAAAAAAACAGCGGAAGACATTAAAAGCGAGATCGCAGTCGAAGTACAAAAGATGAAAAATAATGGGGAGAAAGTGCCTCATTTAGCCGCAGTAATTGTGGGCAACGATGGAGCAAGTTTAACTTATGTGGGAAGTAAGGTAAGAGCATGTGAAAGAGTTGGTTTTGAATCTACTTTGGTTAAATTGCCAAGTACTACTTCTGAAACAGAATTGCTTAAAAAAATTAAGGAGTTAAACGAAGACGATACTATTGATGGATTTATAGTTCAATTGCCGCTTCCGGAACAAATTGATGAGCAAAAAGTATTGATGGCAGTTGATCCTAGCAAAGATGTTGATGGATTTCATCCTGAGAATTTCGGAAAAATGGCTTTAGATATGAGTACTTTTATACCTGCGACACCTTATGGAATTTTAGAATTACTGGAAAGGTATGGAGTAGAGACTAAAGGAAAACACACCGTAGTAATTGGCCGTAGCCATATTGTGGGAAGACCGATGAGTATCTTAATGGGGAGAAAAGGATTTCCTGGGAATTCAACCGTTACTTTGACACACAGCTACACTAAAAACATTGAAGCAATAACGATTCAAGCGGATATAATTATCACAGCCCTAGGGGTACCTAATTACCTTAAAGCGGATATGGTTAAAAACGGTGCTGTTGTCATCGATGTTGGCATTACAAGAGTTGCTGAAGAAACAAATGAAAAAGGATACGTGATTACAGGTGACGTAGATTTTGAAAATGTAAGTAAGAAAGCAAGTTTCATAACACCTGTTCCCGGAGGAGTAGGGCCAATGACGATCGCAATGCTGCTAAAAAACACGCTTTTGGCTAGAGAAATGAAAATTTTAAAGTTAGGAAAATAATAAAAATACAAAGCCTATTCATCCGAATAGGCTTTTTTTAATTATGGGAAATCCACAAGGCATACAGTTTAAAAGTGTAGATGAATTTTTAGATAATTTACCGGAAAAAGAATTGGAAATTGTTCTATTTCTGCGTAAAATTATTTTGGAATGTATGCCGGATTTGAAGGAGAAATTGGCTTACAATGTTCCTTTTTATTACCGCCATTCCCGCATTTGTTATATTTGGCCGGCTTCCGTTCCTTGGGGGAAAGTAGAAAAAGGCGTAGCGATTGGTTTTTGCAAAAGCGCTTCTTTTTTAGATCAAACTTTTGAAACCACTAATTTCAGTTCGAAATCACTATTTTCTTCGATTAAAGAAATTGATGTTGTTAATTTAAAACAACAGATCCATAAGGCTATTTTAATTGACGAACAAATCGTTAAAGCCAGAAGAAGAAAGATACAGTAACCCTGTTAAAGTGAGCGTTAGGAAACATTCTTAATACTTAGGTGTGCGTTCAAATTTACTTTATCTACAAAATAACTTGCAAAATAGTTGAAGTGTTTGAAATAAAAATACTGTTAAAAGGGTAAAACAAATCCGATTTGAAATTATTTACATCGGTTTTGTTTCAATAATCTCCTCTTCCTTTAAACCTAGGATCATCTCTTTTGATGAATTCTGTTCTTCTTTTAGGAGTTTCTGCTTTTGGTAAACTCGCTTCTTCTGTTTTACTAGAAGGTTCGATGAGTTCGTTTAGTTCTTTTATTTCGGCATCAGTTAAATCGCGGTATCGCCCCATGGGGATATCAAGTGAAATATTGATGATTCGAATGCGTTTTAGGGCAATAACTTCATATCCTAAATACTCACACATTCTACGAATTTGTCTATTTAAACCTTGTGTAAGTACAATTTTAAAGATGTCCTTACTTATTTGCTCCACTTTACATTTTCTAGTCACAGTATCCAAAATAGGAATTCCATTTCCCATTCTTTCGATAAAGCGATTGGTTATCGGTTTGTTTACGGTGACGGTATATTCTTTTTCGTGATTGTTTCTGGCACGCAATATTTTATTGACGATATCACCGTCATTAGTCATGAATATCAAACCTTCACTTGCTTTATCTAGTCTACCAATTGGGAAAATACGTTTTGGGTAATTGATGTAATCTATTATGTTATTACGAACATCTAAGTTAGTGGTACATTCAATTCCTACTGGCTTATAAAAAGCGAGATAGACTGGTTTTTCATTTTTTTCACGGATCAGTTTACCGTCGACCCGCACTTCATCATCCGGCGAAACCTTTGTACCTAACTCTGGAACAACTCCATTAAGAGTTACGCGTCCTTCATCGATTAGTTTATCAGCTTCTCGGCGGGAGCAATACCCAGTTTCTCCTATGAATTTATTAAGGCGTTTTAGATTATTTTCCATTGTGCAAAAGTAATCAATTTGCTAGTTAGATGATATGAAAATCAGATAATTTGCCAATGAGAAAATTAGGACCTTATAATATTTATAAAGAAGTTAGTATGGTGAGATATAAAAATTGAAATGAATTAATCAAATAAAAAGCGGGAGATTTTCTTGTATAGGTCGTCACTGTGCATGCTATGCCCCAAGCCGTTAGTTTCTATGAATATAGCATCTTTCCAAGTACTTGCTATTTTTTTTCCTTCTTCAAATAAAACGACGGTGTCGTCTGTATCGTGAGCGATGAATCCTTTTGTCTGTATATCTGCGGCAAATACTTTTCCTGAAAAATTTTCTAACTCTAGATTGAAATGCTTAAGGTAGTGCGCTTCTAAACCTTCTGAAATTATTGAATTTAAACTAAGCATTTCAATATAATTATTGAGGATAATTTTGAAATCGCTCGGTGAACCTAATACGACCGTTTTTTCAATACTGCTGTTCTGATACTTTGATTGATAATACAAACAGGTTTTAGCTCCTAAAGAATGTCCTATGAGATATCGTGGTTTAAATTTTTGAACGATAACATCAATGAATGCCGCGTATTGTGGAATGTTGAATTCCTTGCCTCCTGAAAGGCCATGGGCAGGGGCGTCAATAGCTATAATGGTGCTACCTGACTTTCTTAAATAAGGTAGGATTTTTTTCCAACGCGAGGCATTACTTTCCCAACCGTGGGCTAAAAGAATAATAGTGTCATTTCCTTTCCAAGTGTAGGTCTGAAAATAGGATTCCTTGTGATGATATATTTCTTTTTCGGTTTCTTCAAGGATTGCAGGAAGGGCATACTTGTGAAGCTTTCCATCCCTGGGCTCGCTAAATAAAGTATACGCAAGTTGCGTGGCTTTTGCAGGGATTAAAAAACTGAGAAAATTAATATATAATCCAACAGATTTGGTAAAGATAAAATAAAATATTTTTTTCATAAAAAAAAGTCCCGATGTTTATCGGGACTTAAATAGATTTAAAATTTAGCAAATAATTTTTCCATTTTTTCTTTTTCTTCATCAGCCAGAACGCTGTCAACTAATATTCTACCTGAATGTTCGTCGATTATAATTTTCTTTCTGGAAGCAATCTCAACCTGTGTTTGAGGAGGGATTGTAAAGAATGATCCTGCAGAAGCGCCTCGTTCGATAGAGACAACTGCTAAACCATTACGAACGCTTGTTCTAATTCTGGTGTAAGCGGCCATTAATCGAGTGTCAATCTGGGCTTGGTATTCGGCAGATTTATCTGTTAAAAATTCCTCTTCCTTAGCAGTTTCAGACATAATTGCGTCCAATTCTGATTTTTTATGTTTCAAGTGATTTGATTTCACTTCTAATTTTTCTTTTGATTGAGAAATAACGTCCTTCTTGTGCTCAATAGAAGCTTTCATTTCTTTCATTTGCTTTTCAGCCAATTGAATTTCAAGCTCTTGAAACTCAACTTCTTTAGTTAAAGAATTAAATTCTCTGTTGTTACGAACAGTTTCCTGTTGTTTTGTATACTTTTTGATAGCCTCTTTGTGCTCGTCAATTGCATTCTTTTTTCCCTTGATTAGGTCTTCGATAACTTCGAGTTCACTTTTCAATTTCTCAGAACGTGTGCTCAAACCTGCAACTTCATCTTCTAAATCTTCCACTTCAAGAGGAAGTTCCCCTCTTACATTTCTGATTTCGTCAATCCTAGAGTCAATAAGTTGTAAATCGTAAATCGCTCTTAACTTGTCCTCAACACTTAATTCTTTCGTATTCGCCATATTCTATAAGTACTTAACTGGATTTGTATTTTCTTCTGATAAAATGATTGCAAAATTAAGGATTTTTTTCCGAAGATAATCAACAATATAATTTTTTGTATAGCGTTCGCTTTCAAAATGTCCAATATCGGCCAAAAGTAGCATGTTTTCGGCCTCATAAAACTGATGGTACTTCAAATCAGCGGTTAAAAAAGCATCGGCTCCAGCCAAAATTGCATTTTTTATGGCATAACTACCAGAACCGCCAAGAACTGCCACTTTTTTTATCGGTTTTCCTGGAAATGAAGAATGGCGAATCGCTTTCACCAGCATTTTTTCTTTTACAAGTAATAAAAATTCTTTTTCATCCATCGAAGTTTCAAACTCGCCTATCATTCCCAAACCTATATTTTGATGCGTGTTTTGTAATTCATAAATTTCATACGCCACTTCCTCATAGGCATGATGACTGAAAAGGGTTTTGAGCAGGTTAGATTCTAAATGTTTTTCGAATGTCACTTCGATTTTTATTTCAGTAGTTTCCACAAATTCAAATCGCTCGCCTAATTGTGGATCGCTATTTTCGTTACCCATATAAGTACCAATCCCTTTCGAGTTGAAACTACAATCTTCATAATTCCCGATACTCCCCGCGCCGGCGTTAAATAGGGCATTGCGCACTTTTTCGGCATTTTCAGGTATAGTGTAGGTAACCAGTTTTCGAATAAAATTCTGTTTAGGTATCAATACTTTGGTGTTTTTCAGTCCTAATGCATCACAAAATATTTTATTAACTCCATTTTGGTGATTGTCTAAGGCCGTATGAACAGCATAAATGGCAATATCATTTTTTATGGCTTTGATCAGGGTACGTTCTACATAATTTTTGCCTGTTATTTTTTTTATGCCTGTGAAGAGAATGGGATGGAAGCAAACGATTAGGTTGCATTTTTTTGTAATAGCTTCATCAATCACGTTTTCCAAAGCGTCATGACATACCAGAATGCCTGTAGCTTCGTTATCTTGGTCTCCTACTAGTAATCCCACATTATCAAAATCTTCCGCGTAAGCAAGCGGTGCCATTTCTTCGAGGACTGAAAGTATTTCTTTTATTTTCATGGTGTTGGATTATATAGTGACTCGCTATTTCGAATGAAGGAATGCCCAAGCTAACAAATACACTTTTGATTGCAATTCAAAGATAATTTATTATACTTTCGTATAATGATTTTACTGCGAAAAATACTCTTCCCGTTTGCTATTCTATATGGTTTGATAGCGGGTATTCGGAATTTTCTGTTTGATCGCGGCATTTTAAAATCCTATACTTTTCAGGTTCCTATTATTGCTGTAGGAAACCTCAATGTGGGTGGTACCGGTAAAACGCCACAAATTGAATATTTAATTCGGTTGCTGTCTGAGAACTATAATGTGGCTACGTTAAGTCGAGGATATAAGCGGAGCTCGGAAGGTTTCCTATTGGCTGATGCTACCTCAAATGCTGAAATGCTGGGGGATGAGCCGTTTCAATTCTATACGAAATTCAAGAACATTCAAGTGGCTGTTGATGCTAATCGGAAGAATGGGATTGAACAGCTGCTTTCGCAAACGCAAAAGCCAGAGGTTATATTACTTGATGATGCGTATCAACATCGGAAAGTAAAAGCTGGTTTTTATATTTTACTTAGTTCTTATGGAGAGTTGTATTGTGATGATTTCATGTTGCCTACAGGGAACTTAAGAGAAAGTAGAAGCGGGGTAAAAAGAGCCAACGTTATTATAGTTACAAAATGCCCATCAAACCTTTCAGTAGCGGAACAAAATAACATCAAAAACAAATTGCAAATTACGGAAAACCAAGGGTTATATTTTAGCAATATTGAGTACGATGAATTTATTTATTCGGAAAAAGGAGTACGAAAAGTAAAGGACATTGCAAGTACTGATAAATTACTTGTAGCAGGTATAGCAAAACCAGCATCTTTTTTTGCATATTTACAAACTGCAAATGATGTATGTATGGATTTTCGGGATCATCATCATTTTAGCGAAAAAGATATTTTAGATATTAAAAATAAATCTAAAAATAAGATTATTATTACCACTGAGAAGGATTATGTACGATTGATAGGAAGAATACCCGGCGATCAGCTTTTTTATTTACCAATAAAAAGTCAGTTTCTCAGAGGAGATGAGCAATTTAATAAAACAATTATGAATTATGTGGGAACAAGTACAAGAGACGGTAAGTTATATCAATAAAATAAACAATTTCAATCCTGAATACGGGGTGATTTTAGGATCTGGATTAGGTAGTTTTACTCAGGATATTCAAATAGAATTTACGCTGCCGTATAATGAAATACCTAACTTTCCTGTTTCCACGGTTCAGGGTCATAAAGGGGCTTTAGTTTTTGGGACTATTGGAGATAAAAAGGTAGTCGCTATGCAGGGTCGTTTTCATTTCTATGAAGGGTATTCTATGAAGGAAGTTACTTTTCCAGTGCGTGTATTGAAATATTTGGGAGTTAAAAAACTAATAGTTTCAAATGCATCAGGTGGAGTAAATTCCAATTATAAAATTGGAGAAATTGTCATCATAAAAGATCACATTAACTTCACACCAGAGCATCCGTTGCGTGGTTTGAATGATGAGCGTTTTGGCCCACGATTTGTAAATATGAGCGAGCCATATTCAAGAAAGATGATTGTAAAAGCTAAAGAACTTGCTTTGCTATTAAATATCGAAGTAAAAGATGGTATTTATTTAGGATTACAAGGACCTAGTTTTGAGACGCTGGCAGAGTATAAAATGGTTAAAATTCTTGGTGCTGATTGCGTAGGAATGTCTACTGTGCCGGAAGTTATTGTTGCGCGGCATATGGATTTAGAAACTTTTGGAATTTCTGTAATCACAGACATAGGAGACGAAGATAACATTGATACCATCTCCCATGACGAGGTCTTGGAGGCTGCTCAAAAAGCAGAGCCAAATGTAAGAGCTTTAATTAAAGAGTTGATTTTGAAGTACTAATATCCTTTAGGCTTTGGGCGATGATATCATAAAAATCTTCAGGAACGAACGGTTTTGTGATAACATCATTCATTCCAAAGGATAGTAACAAGTCTCTGTTTTCATATAAAGAAATCGCTGTTAAAGCTATGATAGGGGTATTGCTATCAAATTCCCTGATGCGTTGTGTGGCAATAGTTCCGTTTATTCCGGGTAGATGAACATCCATTAGAATTAAGTCGAAACTCTGACTTTTTGCAACTTCAATTGCATCTTCACCATTGCCGATCACTTTACAAGAAACTCCCTTGTTCTCAAGCATTTTCTTAGTGATCATTTGGTTTATTTTATTATCCTCAACCAGTAATATATTACGGCCTTTTAAAATCGATTTATTATGAGTTAGGGGTTTCTTCTCAATTGGAACTTGATTTTCATTTACTTTAAATTCTAATTCAAATGAGAATTTAGAGCCTTTCGCTACTGTACTTTCGAGGTTGATTTGCCCACCCATAAGCTTTATTAATTTTTTCACAATGGTCAGGCCTAAACCGGTTCCTCCATATTTCCGGTTTATTTCCACTGATCCTTGTGAAAAACTTTCAAAAACCGTTGCTAATTTATCTTTAGGAATACCTATGCCTGTGTCAATTATTGCAAAAGATAGGATTGCGTTCCCATCTTGCAAGGAGACTAATTTGGTTATTGTGGCAACATTTCCATCCTTGGTGAATTTTAATGCATTGTTAACAAGATTCATGAAAATTTGAGACAACTTTGTTGGATCTCCCATCAAATTATCGGGTATGTTTGGGTCAATTTCTAATACAAAGCTATTGTTGTTTTTTGTGGCGATCTCTTTTAAGGAGTTCTGAATGTTTTCCAATAACTCTTTGAGGTTGAAATTGATGTTTTCGACTTCCACCTTGTTGGACTCTATCTTATTTATTTCTAGAATTTCGTTAATAAAAGTGGTTAGATAATTTCCAGAAAATTTGAGTGAAGAGAGATAATGCAGCTGCGATTTTTTAGGGTTTTCTTCCAGTAACAAATGAGTTATCCCATTAATTGCGTTCAAAGGAGTTCTCAATTCATGACTCACGGTTGATAGAAAGTCAGCCCTTGCCTGTGAAGCTTTTTCTACTTTTTCCTTTGCTATAATTAACTCGTTGTTTTTCTCATGTAATAATAAATTGGATTTATTTCTATTGATGTTGTTTTTATATAAAGACAAACTCAAGAGAGATAAAATGGAGATTAATGCAAGTGCCAGTATGTTAATAAGCTTAGAGAATTTATTGTTTCTTTCTTTCTCAATATTTTGTAGCTTGGATTTTTCTATTTTTTTTAATCGTTGAGCTTCCTTGAAATTATCATAATCATCAATGCCAAGTTTTTCATTGTTTGCAATCTCGATACTTTGTTTTAAATTCAGATGCTGTTGCAAAAAGGAGTAAGCAGTGCTTCTTTCCAAAATACTATCGTAAACGGAACTTAGTGCCAAAAAAATATTCGATTTTTGCTTCAGATTTTTATTTTTAGCATTCAAGGCCAAAGCCTTATTATAATAGTTTAACGCTAAATTGTATCTGTTGTTTATCTCTTCAATAAGACCAATTTGATATAATGCCTCTGCTTTAGTATCTAAGGAAGTTAGACTGTCCGATTTTGATATCACCATATTAAAGCAATATGATGCGGCATTGTAATTGCCGTTGGCTTTGTAGATTATACCCTTTTGAAGGTTGATTAAATCAGCGTCGGGATCTATATTTAATGCTTTATAAATAGCCAATGCTTTATTAAGAGATGCTTCCGCAGCTTTGTAATTTTTTTTTCCTGTATTGGAAAGGCTGAGATAATAATAGCTGTTGGCAGTTTGGGGTGTAGGTTTTAAATTTTCGAATAAAGAAATACTTTCGGTAAAACTTTCTCTTGCATCGTTGTATTTATCAAGTTCGTAATAAATTTTACCTAAATTATAATATTGGATGGCTTGGTCTTCGGTTTTACCATTTTTGTCGCAATAATTTATTGCTTTCTGAGTAAAATGCAGCGCATCTTTATATTTATCTGTCGAAATATTAGAATTTGCCAGGTTGGTATAATAGACAATGCTATCACTACTCTCTTTTTTTTGGGAGTAGAGAAGTGAAGTAATAAAAAACACAAAAACCAAAAGGTATCTCATTTGTTGTTTATTTATCTCAGCAGGTTTATTTTACTGTCAACAGAATTAAATCTATTATTCTTGATGAATATCCTATTTCGTTGTCATACCATCCCACCACTTTAACCATTTTATCGATTACGGAAGTCAGTTGTGCATCAAATACACACGAATTTCTGTTTCCAATAATGTCCACTGAAACTATTGGGTCTTCTGTGTAATCTAAAATACCTTTCAAATTATGTTGGGCAGCGTATTTAAAGGCTTCATTTATTTCATTTATTGTAACGGCGCGCTTTACATTGAATGTAATGTCCGTTAACGATCCGTCAGGAACGGGTACACGAATACCACAACCGCCTATTTTGCCATCTAATATAGGGAAAATTTTCGTTAATGCTTTAGCTGCTCCGGTAGTAGTTGGAACAATAGACTGGCTCGCCCCTCGTGCCCTACGTAGATCTTTATGTGGTTGATCGTGGAGGCTTTGGTCTGTCGTATACGAGTGAATCGTAGTGATATACGCTTCTTTGATACCGCATAAGTCGTCAATTACCTTCATCATAGGTGCTGCATTATTCGTTGTGCAGCTGGCATTAGAAATAATAGTTTCTGAACCGTCCAGTATATGATCGTTTACGCCTATAACAACAGTCTTTATATTGTCTACCTCAGAAGGAGCTGATAGGATCACTTTCTTGGCTCCTGCTACTACATGCGCATTCAACTCTTCAAAAGTTTTGTATTTTCCAGTAGCCTCGATTACATAATCGATGCTTAGATTTCTCCAAGGTAAATTTAAAATTTCTCTCTCATGAAAAAATAGAAAATGTTCCTCTTCTACAAGAATTCCTTTCTCATCTGCGCTTACCTTGTAAGGTAAAACACCGTGAATACTATCGTATTTTAATAAATGGGCCATTGTTTTTTTATCGGCTAGATCATTTATGGCAACGACTTCAATTGTAGGGTGGTTTAAAAGTAATCGAAATAGATTCCGACCAATTCTTCCAAAACCATTAATGGCAATTTTTGTTTTCAATATTTTTGTTTAAACGTTTAGGTATTTAATCGTTTAAACAAATAAGCGATTAACTTTATTAACTTTTTTATAAAATGTGTTTCGCCGCTTTATAGGAGGAACGAACTAGTGGACCACTTTCTACGTGGCGGAATCCTAATTCCAATCCGTATTTTTCATAGATGGCAAATTGATCCGGTGTGATAAATTCTTTTACCGGTAAATGTTTTTTACTAGGCTGCAGGTATTGACCTATTGTTACCACATCTACATTTACATCACGCAGGTCTCTCATTGTTTGGAAAACTTCTTCTTCTTTTTCTCCAAGACCAAGCATAATTCCGGATTTTGTTCTATTGATTCCCTTTTCTTTCAAGTATCTTAAAACTTCTAAGCTACGGTCATATTTTGCTTGAATACGTACTTCACGAGTTAGCCTGCGCACTGTTTCCATATTATGGGAAACTACTTCAGGGTTAGCTTCGATGATACGGTCTATGTTTCTTTCGATGCCTTGAAAATCAGGAATTAAGGTTTCCAGAGTTGTGTTTGGATTCATTCTGCGAATTGCTTTTACGGTTTCTATCCAAATAATTGAACCTCCATCTTTCAGATCGTCTCTATCCACACTGGTAATTACAGCATGTTTGATATTCATTATTTTTATAGAACGCCCTACTTTTTCAGGTTCGTCCCAATCTACAGTTTCGGGTCTTCCGGTTTTTACACCACAAAAACCACAAGAACGCGTACAGGTGTTTCCTAAAATCATAAAAGTAGCAGTGCCTTCTCCCCAGCATTCGCCCATATTTGGACAGCTTCCTGACGCGCAAATTGTATTCAAACTATATTTGTCCACTAAGCTACGAAGTTCCGTGTATTTTTTTCCTATCGGTAGTTTTACCTTCAACCATTTTGGTTTTGCAACAGGTAAAGTATTTTCTAAAACAGTTTCCATAAATCATTTTTCAGATTACAAAGATAAGCAATGTTGATTTAAAATAGGGTGTTTCTATCATCAAGCTTCAGGATGTATTTGTTAAGAAAATACAGCAGCGCTTTTCTAACGGTTTTAAATACTATGAGGTTCACTGCATGGGCAACAATTGGTGTTTTGTAGCTTTTGTCCAGGGCAACGAAGGTGCTTTTTTAATTGATTAAAAATCCATTTGAAAACGCAGGGCTTCCTAACGATATGAGTAAGTGAGTTTGTATAATGGCACTATTTTTTAGATTTTAAATTCCGTTTTCTTTATAAAAACAAAGCAGAATCCTTAGATTCTGCTTCGCTGTTTTATTTTAATTCATTTGAACGATAATGGGCAAGTGGTAAGAGGTACGTACTGCCATGGAGCCTATCATACCGGGAATCCATTTTGTTTTTATAGATTTTAACACTCGAACTGCTTCATTACCTAGTCCGTAACCTGGATCATTTTTTACTTTTATTTCGGTCATACTGCCGTCTTTTTCAACTACAAAAGAAACATAAATGCGGATGCTTCTTTCTCCACTTATTTCAGAGCTTTCAAAATTTTTCCCAATGTAACCGTAGAATTTAGCAATTCCTCCAGGGAATTCAGGAAGGTTGTCTAAGAGTGCACTTGTTACAACTGTGTTGCCGTAATTAGCGAGTACCGGTGTTGGACTTCCTGCTCCTTGCGATGTAGCGAGATTTGTGCCATTAGCTATTACCCTATCATCGCTATCAGGTTTTGCAGTTGAAATTTCGATGTTTGTTGCAATATCAGTAGTAGCTTGTGACGCTGCTACAACTGTAAGATTTTTAATTTTTTTTTGTGCAATGATGACTGCCGATTTTTGCTCGATTACCTTAGATAAAACTGGTTTTTCAATCTTTTTAATTTCATTAGGGAAAATTTTAGTCACTGTAATAATTTGATCCATACTGTCAGCAAGTAGTGCAGGTGTGGTTTTTACAGGACTAATCAGACTTAAAATTCCTGGAATGCTTAGAAGTGAAGCGCATAATAGCAAACCCATAAAAAGTGCAAATAAAGAAGTTTTAGCACTCTCTTGACGCAATTGATATGCCCCGTACTCTTTGTTTTTGTTCTCGAAAACTAGATTCATCCAGTTGGCTTCGTAAAGGCTTAGTTTTGACATAATTCATGGATTTAAGGTTAAGTATCAGTTAAATCATAAGCCTATGCTATTTTAAGTAACAACGTAAATAACAAGAAATTTAGTATGTCTGGTATCGATTATTTTTGCGGGGAAATCGGATGAGCAAAAAAAGGAATGGGTTGGGGATGTTCTTTCGGATAATCGAATCCGAATGTTAATTATCGCTTGTCTCGAATAATTTCCGCCAATAATTTTTTAGCGCGAAGGAGTTTAATTTTGACGTTGCTCAAAGGTTCATCAATTTTATTGGCAATTTGCTGGTAGCTCATTTCTTGGAAATAACGCAATTGGATTACTTCTTGGTAATGGGGTTTCAGCTCTTTTATGAAGCGCAAGAGCTGAGAAAGATTTTGTTCTGTTATCAGTTCATCTTCTTTGGAAGGGGTAGTGTCAGCAATATTATATGCTTTTTGGTCTTCCTTGTCTGTAATCTCTACAAAGAGACTGGATTTTTTTTTGCGTAGCAAGTCAATATGTACATTTTTGGCAATACTGATTAGCCAAGTGTTAAACTGGAATTCAGGATTATACATTGCAATCTTATCAAAAGCTTTTGAAAACGTTTCTATAGCAATATCTTCAGCACTGGCCTCATTTTCGGTCCGTTTCAACATGAAGCCATACACTTCATTCCAATAGTGATTCAATAAAAAGGTAAAGGCCGCTTGATCGCCTTTTTTTGCTTTTTCGATTTGATTATTTATTTCCACTGTACCGGTTTTGAGAAAGTATTCAATATAAAGATATTGATTTGTGTGAATATAAGTATTAATTCAACAATAGGAAACCAATATTTTAAATCATTCTCCTTTAATTTACCTGCTGAAAAAGCAACAATAATCCAAACAGCTGTGTATCTGGCAACAATTAAACCCAATACTAAGATCCACCTAAATTGAAATGATAACAAGATAATAGGCAGTACAAGAAATAATAATTGGGAACAATAGAAAAGTCCTAATTGTACTTTATCTAAGGTGTTATAATAGTTTGCCGTGGCAACATGTCTTCTTTTTTGGATAAGCCAATCTTTGTATTTATTTTTTGGTTTAGAATACGTGAAGCTTTCTGGAGTATAAGCAATAGTGGTGTTTTTTGCTGTTGCAGCTTCGTTAATAAATAAATCGTCATCTCCAGAGCGTACTTGAATGTGATTTATAAACCCGTTTACATTAAAAAACTCTTCTTTTTTGTAGGCTAAATTTCTACCTACGCCCATGTAAGGGTGTCCTGCTTTTGCCCAAGAGAAATATTGTATTGCAGTGAGTAAAGTCTCAAAACGAATTAATTTGTTAAGAAAAGAGTTGGCTATTTTTTCGTATCCTCCATATCCCAAAACAATGGTTTTCTGCATGGTAAATTGAGAACTCATCGCTGTTATCCATTCTTTTGAAGTAGGGTAACAATCGGCATCAGTAAATAATAAATAGTCGTTTTTGGCAGATTTTATTCCTAAGGTCAATGCGTATTTTTTATTACCCCAAAAGGCCTCGTTATTTTTGACTTTTACCAAGCGGACATTGGGGTATTTTTTTTCAAATCCCTCAAAGATATCCAACGTAGCATCGCTTGAGGCATCATCGATTAAGACAATTTCGAAATCGGGATAGTTTTGTTCAGCAAGAAGCGGAATAAAGTCGACCACGTTTTCCTCCTCGTTTTTGGCACAGACAATAACTGATATTGACAGTTTTTTTGGTGTTACTTTTTGTGCTTTTGCGAAAGCAAACCTCCCGAAAATTCCTAAATAATAAGAAAGCTGAATCGCAACGACAACAATAAAAAAGTAAAGAATTATTATAAGCATTTGAGTTTTATATGTTATTAAATCGAGCGCAAAGGTATGATAGAAGTAGTGATTATAAATTATAAATTATTGAATTTTTAAAATATAAACGAAGGCATATTTTCGTCTCATTTGCTAGTACGAGGGATTTATTATTCTTAGTATCTTTTGATTCGGAGATGATATTCTGGTAATTTTTATCATCTCGATTTTGATATAATTTTTTTGTCTCTCGGATTTCAGAAGTTTCAATTTAAAACGCTACAATTCCAAGAGTTGTATCACGGTTTTAGAGATAGACCTTCTACTCGAATGAATCTTAGATTTTGCTCCATATTTATCGCCTAGTCTTTTAGAGATGCTATAACAGTTCGTCCTTTGATAATTTTAATTCTGCTATAAAGTTGTACTGCTATATAATTCCAAGTAAGTACGTTTTTCATGTTTGTATCATGAGGTCAAAATATAGAAATGTAGACCGAAAAAAACGAGTAATATTTGATCGTTTTTGGAGAAACTTTTCCATTGGAGGCTTTCTTTTGACGAGATGTTGATGCAAAATAGTTCTTCCGTCATTGTCAATGTCCAGTTATAACGGGATGTGGATTGCCAGTAGTTTACGTCCGTCTGATTGATAAGGTTGCCAAAACTATTTGCTTGTAAAAAAGCGTGAATTTCATTTTGATTTCCGTTTTTGCAACGGTTTGGAACAGATACAGATTGATTTACTACGTTAGATTAGTTATCGTAGACTTAGGAATCAAAATCATTACCTAGCAGTGAGGATTTAAATTACATTTACTTCGGCTTCAATGTGGATGCCAAAGGTTTTAAAAATAGTTTCTTGAATATTTTTTGATACGTTTAGAATTTCCTGTCCTGTTGCATTTCCATAGTTCACTAAAACCAAGGCTTGATTTTCATGGATTCCTGCGTCGCCAAAGCGTTTTCCTTTAAAACCAGCCTGCTCTATCAGCCACCCTGCAGGTACTTTTACTTCAGTTTCTGAGACATTATAGTATTTCATTTCGGGAAATTGCTGATGTATTTTTTCGAAATCAGTTTTTAAAAGGATTGGATTTTTAAAAAAGCTACCGCTGTTGCCCAGTTTTTTAGGGTCGGGCAATTTACTTTTTCGAATGGCAATAACAGCATTACTTACTTCTTTTAGAGTAGGATTTACGATATTATACTTTGCTAATTCGTTCGTGATATCACCGTAAGCAGTATTGATATTATGGTTTCGTTTTGTTAGTTTGAATAACACTGAAGTGATTATGTATTGGTTTTTTACTTCGTTTTTGAAGGTGCTTTCCCGGTATCCAAAATGGCATTCTTCTTTGAGGAATGTTTTTAATTCTTGATTTACGGTGTTTAGAGCTTCACAGGAGACAAAAGTATCTTTTATTTCCGTTCCATATGCCCCGATATTTTGTACTGGAGTGGATCCTACATTGCCTGGAATTAGCGACATGTTTTCCAGTCCGCCAAAACCTTGGTCTATAGTCCAAAGTACAAATTCGTGCCAGTCTTCACCAGCTTGGCTTTCGACCCAAACATAATCTTCATTTTCAGCACTAATTTTTTTTCCTTTTAAATCAATGTGAATTACCAAGGCGTCAATATCTTTAGTTAACAGCATATTGCTACCACCTCCAAGTATAAATGTGTTCTCTGATTTGTTTTGTTCTAAAATGGTTGTCAATTCAGCGATGCTATGCACTGCTACAAATTGTTTTGCTTTAGCTTCAATGCCAAAAGTATTATATTTTTTTAAAGAAAAATTAGATTGTATTTCCATGAAAGAAAGGACTTTTAAGTAATGAATTCCCAGTCCAAAAGTAAGAATTAAAATTTATTTTTATCGCTTTTCATTCAGATATGCATCATAAATAATGGCATAATATAAGTTTTCGTTTTATTGTCTACTTTTTATAAATGATCCCCAATGGTAAATATAAATCTCTATTAATTTTACAAATAGCTAATTTACTGTACTACTGTTAATTAATTCGTGGTATTTGTTAGCGATTATTTTCATGTTGACTTTGTAATCGACATTGTCTTCTATAAATTTTCGGTTGTTTAATACGGATTTCTTCCTGTAGGTCTCGTTGTCGAAAGCCCACATTAATTCTTCGGCAAGCATTTCAGAATCGTCTAAGGAGATTAATTGGCCGTTTTTGCGGTGGGTAATCCAGCTTTGATTTCCGGCGATGTTTGTAACAATGGGATAACAATTAGAGGCCATCGCTTCAAATAGTGATGCCGATACTCCCTCGGTAATGGGCATGCTGATGTAAATATTCGCTTCCTGTAGTAATTTGGGTAATTCCGTATTTGGAATTCGTCCCGTAAAAACAACTTTGTCCTCGATATTCAGTTTTTTCACTAAATCTTTTAAGTTTTGAAGCTGTGGTCCATCACCAACAATGGTGAGAACGAAATTAATTCCTTTTTTGTGTAAAAGGCCAAAAGATTTTACAATAACATCATGACGGTATTCAGGCAATAAGGAGCGGGTAACAATCGCACCTATTTTTACAAGACTTGCTGTGTTTTTGTTCTCAAACTTTAATAAGTCAATCCCTTTTGGCAAGACTAGAACTTTGTTCATATCTACATCGGCTTCCTTCATGGAAACAGTCATTACTGGTCCCCAAGCATGAATTAGAGTTGCTTTTTTGAAGGCGTAATTTTGTATTATTTTTTTTAATGGTAATAAAAGAGATCTTTCTGGCCATAAATCAGTTCTGCCCTGTTGTGCAATCACGACTGGCTTTACCCCAGATAAGGCGGCAAGAAATCCATAACTTGTTGTTCTTTCGGCAATGACTATATCTGGTTGGTGCAGCTGTATTAAGTTCTTAATTTTAAATAATGCAAATTTGAACTCCAAAAGACGCAGTATTCTGTTGCAAAAAGTAGTACTTGGTGTTTTTAACTCCCAGCTGATTATTTCAAAATCACCAAATTCTTTGAGACCTTTAGTCCAAGTTAGGGCGTCAGCTCTATAAGATTCGCCAAGAAAAAGTATTTTTCTTTTTTTCATCGAATTAATTAAATTTCTTCAGCGGCGAGTGCCCGGTTGATAAATTCATTCAAAGGTTTTAAGAGGATGAGCTTTTTACTCACTTTTAAAACAAAATCTTTTTGGAGGATTTCCGAGATGTCGAATTTCACACTGGTTTCAAAACTTTTCAGTTTTAAGAGTTCAATTGCAGGGTGTTCTTTGTCATATCCTCTAGGAGGATTTTTAAGGACGCTTTTTTCATTTCGATCAAAATCTCCAAATTCCTTTTTGAAATTCTTTTCGTTTAGAATCACATCTAAATCATCATGAAAATAGGCTATCTCTTTACGAACTTTTTTCAAGTCATCTGGCATTGGCGCATAGAAACCGCCAGCAATAAAACTAGATTCTTTTTCGATATGAACATAATAGCCAGCACGACTCTGTCCTTTTGTACCTGATGAAAGCCAAACCCCGATGTGTGATTTGTAAGGAGATTTATCTTTTGAAAATCGAATGTCGCGATTGATCCTAAAAGTGCAGTTTTTGACTTCGAGCAATTCTAGAGTGGGGTCCAAAGGTTTCATGACATCAAGAAAGTGGGCAACTAATTGATGGTAGTCTTTTTTGAAAAGCTCATAGTTCTTTTTATGGTCTGAAAACCAATCTCTGTTGTTATTCGCTCGTAAATCTTCTAGGAATTGTAGTGAATCTTTTGAAAGCATGCTGTGGCTATTGTAATTATTTTCTTTAATCTATTTCAGTATGTAACACTATATCTTCACTTTACTTCTTTATTTTTGTGTGGTAGAGAAGTAGGAAGTTAGCTCCCTTTAATATGTAATGGACCTTATTGTATTATCGGCATTGCAATCAATAATAGGCCACCTTCATTATAACTCGCATTTTTGTCAGGTAAGAATCTATTTTATTTATGAGAGGCACACCATGATGGATTGTAATCTAGGAGTGCTTTTTATCTTACTATAGTAATTCATAGAATTCCTTTCTTACGCATACTTATAATTTATTCTGTTGGTTTATTGAGCTCTGCAGCGCTCCAACTAATAAAGCCACCTTCTAATTCATAGATGTTTTTGAAACCCAATTCCTCAAGCTTTTCGGTTGCTTTTTTACTTCTGGCGCCGCTCTTGCAATAGACAAAAATCGGTTTTGTCTTGTCTAATTTTTCTGCGTCCGAAACAAAATGGTCTCCAAGCCAATTTACATTTGTAGCGTCGTCAATGTGTCCTTCCATAAATTCTTCAGGAGTACGTACATCTATTATTTGTGGGTTTTGGGTTGTGTTTATAGTCTCAGCAAAAGCTTTTGCTTCAATCATTTTTATATTTTTTGAGGCTTGTCCGTTGCATGATAAGATGAATAACGAAAACAATAAGAAGAATATAGAGCGAAATTTCATTATTATTTGTTTTAAAAATTGAATAAGCTAAATTAAGTAAAATAGGAGTGTTTGAGATTTTTAAATCATAAAATAATCACTCTATAAGTTAAATATTTTATAGGATTGATGTGTCGATTTTACAATTGCTTCGGTACGTTCCGGATGCGTGTCTGAAATGAATAGCTGTCCAAAAGTGTCACTGTTTACCATTTCTATTATTTTTGCTACCCGACTTTCATCTAGCTTGTCGAAGATGTCATCAAACAATAAAATGGGTTTGACACCGCTTTGTTTTTTTAGAAATTCAAATTGTGCCAACTTTAAAGCAATCAGGAAAGACTTTTGTTGTCCTTGGGAACCAAATTTTTTAATGGGGTGATCGTCAATTTCAAATGACAAATCGTCTTTGTGTGTGCCGACACTGGTGTAATGCAGCGCTCTGTCTTTATTAATGTTTTCTTGTAATAGCGCTAGTAGATTATTTTCGAATAAATGACTTTCGTAAACCAATTGAACCGTTTCTTGCGATCCGGTTATGGCATGGTGGTGGGTGTTAAAAATAGGAATGAATTGGGATATAAATTCTTTTCTTTTTTCGAATATGTGTTTTCCATAGCTCTCAAGTTGTTCGTTATACACGGAAAGGGTATCGTTTTCAAAAACGCGGTTCAAAGCAAAATATTTTAGTAAGGCATTACGTTGATTAAGTACTTTTTGGTACTGTATGAGGTGTTGCAAGTATTGAGAATCCAGCTGAGAGATGACGCTATCCATAAATTTCCTTCTGGTTTCACTGCCCTCTACAATCAAATCTCGGTCTGCTGGCGAAATGATGACCAAGGGAATAAAACCAACATGGTCTGAGAATTTGTCGTAGGCTTTACCGTTGCGTTTTAATACTTTTTTTTGACCTTTCTTTAAACTGCACACCACTTGTTCGTTTCTCTCATTTTTGATAAACTCGGCGTCAATGACAAAAAACTCTTCGCCATGCTTGATATTTTGAACGGCTAATGGATTGAAATAACTCTTGCCGTACGATAAATGATAAATCGCATCTAAGACATTTGTTTTTCCGATACCGTTCTTACCTACAAAACAAATTATTTTTCCGTCAAATTCAAAATTTGCTTCTGAAAAATTTTTGTAATTGAATAGTGAAATTTTTTTTAAATACATGTTTAGGGCTTGCTGGTATCGAGGAGTTTGTTCTTTTGGAGTGACTTTTTTAAAGTGGGTGCAAATTATTGAAAAATATTGATAAAAAGCTCTTTTGAGTCTTTTCTATGCTAAATATTTTATGAGACTGTTTTATAGTAGCCATGTAAAACATTTTTTTTTTGGATTTAAACATAATATCCTATTTTTTATGCGTCGGTTTGAATAAAAATTTTATTTTTGCGGTTCACTAAATTAAATTTAAATGGCTACTTACAGTAAAAGAGGATATAAAGCACCAAAAGAAAGAGCAGTAGAAGAGACAGTTGGAGGCGCAAACAGCGATGAAAAAGACAGCACAACTGCAGGTGTTTTTACATCTTTGGACGATACGGCTTCAAAAACAGAAGCTTTTGTTGCTAAAAACCAGAATTACATCATCGGTTTTGTGGGAGCGGTTGCTTTAGTAACTATTGGTTATTTAGTGTATCAAAAACTTATTGCTGAGCCAAGACAATTGGAAGCTGCAAACGAAATGTTTGTGGCACAACAAAACTTTCAACAAGCTACAGATGGTGTTGCGAGTGATTCGTTATATAAATTATCTTTAAACGGTTCTGAAGGTAAATTTGGATTTGTTAAAATTGCAGAGGAGTATTCTGGTACCGATGCAGGCAATTTAGCTAATTATTATGCTGGAATGGCATACTTAAACACCGGTAAATATACAGAGGCGATTGATTATTTAAGCGAATTTAAATCGGAAGACATTGTTTTAGGTGGTTTGGCTGCTGGCGCGATTGGAGATGCTTATGCAGAAGACAATAAGCCAGAAGAAGCATTGAAAAATTACGTTAAAGCCGCTGGGACAAATAAAAATGATTTTATTACGCCACGTTTCTTGCTAAAAGCTGGTAAGACAGCCTTGGCTTTAGGCAAAAAAGAGGATGCACTTAAATACTTCACCGATATTAAAGACAATTACGATGCGTCTCCAGAAGCTGCATCAGTTGATGTTTTGATTGGTTTAGCTCAATAGTAAAAACGATTTAAGATTCTTGTTTAAGACTGCAGGTTTTTGATTTCAAAATTCTATCTTTAGTTAGTTAAATCGAAAAGTTAATTTTTAAAACGATATCAAATGGCAACCATAAATAAAAATTTATCCGTTTATGATAAAAACAGTGTTCCAAAAGCGAAAAACTTTCGTTTTGGAGTAGTCGTTGCTGAATGGAACGAAGCTATAACTGAAGGGTTATATAATGGAGCAGAACAAGCATTTTTGGAAAACAAGGTTCCCGCTGAACATATTATTAGGTGGAATGTTCCTGGCAGTTTCGAACTTATCTACGGATGTAAAAAAATGCTGCAAACTCAAAACGTAGATGCTGTAATAGCTATAGGTTGTGTGGTTCAGGGCGAAACTAAACATTTTGATTTTGTTTGTGAAGGTGTTGCTCAGGGGATAAAAGATTTGAATGTTCAAACTGATATTCCTGTTATTTTTTGTGTTCTTACGGATAATACCATGCAACAATCAATTGATCGTAGTGGTGGAATTCATGGCAACAAAGGAACAGAAGCTGCAATAGCGGCTATCAAAATGGCTTTTATTCGTCAACAGGCTTCGTTAACACATCAAAAAGGAAATCAAAATTTATTGCCCACAGGTCCCTTGCGCATAGACAAAGGGACGCCTTTAGAGTTAAAGGAATAAAACAATAAATTATTATTATATGACCTATACTGTTTAGTTAATAGTATAGGTTTTTTTGTTTTATTTATGACGGGCTATGTCATAAAGCCCAGCATAAAATCAGTAAATTTGTGCACTTTGGTTTTGTAAAAAAAAAGTAAAATACTAAATAAATATTTTTTAATGTCGAGTATCATTCAATTGCTTCCTGATCATGTCGCCAACCAAATTGCTGCTGGAGAAGTTGTCCAAAGACCTGCCTCTGTTGTCAAAGAATTGCTTGAAAATGCGGTTGATGCAAGGGCAAGTGATATCAAATTGATTATAAAAGATGCAGGGAAAGCATTAGTTCAAGTTATTGATAATGGTTTAGGAATGGGAGTTACTGATGCGCGATTGTGTTTTGAGCGTCATGCGACATCAAAAATACGTCAGGCTGAGGATTTATTCTCTTTGAACACTAAAGGGTTTCGCGGCGAGGCATTAGCCTCCATTGCAGCGATTGCGCATGTGGAGATGAAAACCAAACAAGACGCGGAAGAGTTAGGGACCCAAATTGTTGTCGAAGGTAGTAAGTTTGTTTCTCAAGAAGTAGCGGTGCTGCCTAAAGGGACTTCATTTGCGGTCAAAAACTTATTTTTCAATATTCCTGCGCGCCGTAACTTTTTAAAGTCTGATACGGTTGAATACCGTCATATTATCGATGAGTTTCAGCGTGTCGCATTAGCGCACCCAAATATCTATTTTACCTTTTTTCACAACGGAAGCGAAATGTTCAATTTGCCTCCTTCAACGATGAGGCAGCGAATTGTCAATATTTTTTCAGGTAAAACCAATGAAAAGCTGGTTCCGGTTCAAGAAGAGACCGAAATTGTGACAATTCAAGGTTTTGTCAGTAAGCCTGAATTTGCTAAAAAAAATAGAGGAGAACAGTTTTTCTTTGTCAATGATCGATTCATTAAAAGTGGTTATTTACACCATGCGATAACAGCTGCCTACGACGGCCTTTTGAAGGATGGGACGCAACCCAGTTATTTTTTATATTTAACGGTGCCGCCTAATACGATTGATATCAATATACATCCCACTAAAACAGAGATTAAGTTTGATGATGAGCATGCTTTGTATGCTATTTTAAGAGCTTCTATTAAACACAGTTTAGGACAGTTTAATGTGGCACCAGTATTGGATTTCGATAGAGATTCTAATTTGGATACGCCATACCATTACAAGGATTTAGAGGGTGCTACACCTACGATACAAGTAGATGGTAGTTTCAACCCTTTTTCGGACGATAAAATAAATAAACATTATTCGGGTTCAGCGTATAAGAAACCGGAGGCAACAGCAAGTTGGGAAAGTCTTTATGTTGGCTTAAAACAAGAAGGGGATTTCATTTCTGGCAGTACTGATTTTTCATTTGAAAGTGAAGAAGTTACCGGTTCTTTGTTTAATGACGAGGACGTAGAACAGACTGTTAAAAATGCGTATCAAATTCATAAAAAATACATCGTTTCTCCTATAAAATCAGGAATGGTTATTGTGGATCAGCAACGGGCACATCAAAGAGTGTTGTACGAGCAGTTCTTGACTAATATGACTGTAAAGCAGGCATCAAGTCAGCAATTATTATTTCCTTTGGATCTGTTTTTTTCGGCGACAGAGATGGAGCTTATCCAAGATTTAAAACTTTCATTGGTAAATACTGGTTTTGTGTTTGAAGAGACCAGCGCTGATCATGTTGTTATTTCCGGAATTCCGGTAAATGTAACTGAAAGTGAGGTTTCTTTGGTTTTAGAACAACTACTGAGTGACTTGCACGACGGAATTCCCGATAGCAGTTTTAGTCAAAATGATACGATTGCAAAATCTATGGCCAAAAGTTTAGCTGTAAAAACAGGAACTGCTTTAACAATAAAAGAACAGGAGAATTTAGTGAACGGTCTTTTTGCCTGTAAAGACCCCAATGTTTCCCCTTTTCAAAAACCAACTTTCATCACGATGCGCGTGGAGGATTTAGACAAAAAATTTGCACTATGAGAAATGTAACCGAAACGGTAAAACAATTAATTATAATTAATGTTCTTTTTTTATTGGAACTTTAATCGTTGGAGATTCTGCTTACAAAATGTTAGCTATGTTTTTTCCCGAAAATAATGGCTTTCAATTATGGCAGCCTATCTCGCATATGTTCATGCACGGCGGGTACATGCATATTTTTTTCAATATGTTTGCTTTGTATTCCTTTGGGTCTGCTTTAGAAAGTTTTTGGGGAAGTAAAAAGTTTTTGTTCTTTTATATTTCTTGCGGTTTAGGTGCTGCGTTGTTGCACACAGGAATTAATTATTATTATTTTATTGATGGTATAAATACCCTAGGTGCCAGTGGTTTTCCAAAGTCAGAGATTCTTCAGATTTTAAATGAAGGAAAAATAAACACACAATGGAAAGAACTATTGACTGCTTCGCAATATCAAAGTTTTATTAGTGCCTATATGGGAACCGTGGTAGGTGCTTCTGGTGCCATTTATGGTGTGATTGTCGCGTTTGCGTTTATGTTTCCCAATGCTGAATTGGCTTTGCTATTTATTCCTGTGCCTATAAAAGCAAAATACTTTGTACCTGGTTTAGTTTTAGTAGATTTGTATTTAGGTGTCTCGGGACAATCTATTTTCGGTGGTGGGGGTATTGCTCATTTTGCTCATGTGGGTGGGGCTTTATTTGGTTTTTTGATTATGTGGTATTGGAAAAAAAATCAGTTTAATGATAACAGATGGGACTAAAAAGTTTCTTCGCGAATGTATATATTTCATAAAAAACCTAAAGAGAAAGAATGAATATTTTAGATGACTTAAAAATGCAGTATAAGTTAGGCGGTGTAGCCCATAGATTGATCTATTGGAATGTTGCCTGCTTTCTCGTTTCGTTGGTCTTTTTCTACGAGTTTAATGCAGGATCATTTTATTTCCCTAATTGGCTTGCTTTGTCAACAGAATCTGCTGGTTTTGGATTAAAGCCATGGACGTTTATAACGTATTCATTTTTTCATGATGGGTTTTGGCATTTACTTTTTAATATGATGGTCTTAAATTTTGCCAGTTCTCTGTTTTTAACATTTTTTACACAAAAACAATTATTAGGTCTGTATGTTTTTAGTTGCCATTTTCGCCGGTGTGGCTTTTGTCACAGGGTATTATATTCTAAATTTAAGCGCTTCTATTGTTGGTGCATCTGCGGCGATTATGGGTATCTTAGTGGCTGTTACGACTTATCAGCCTTTAATGAATGTTCGTCTCTTACTGATAGGGAATATTAAGTTATGGCATATTACAGCGGTTATCTTAATTTTGGATTTGATGCAATTTCGTTTGGATAATACAGGTGGACATATTTCTCATTTAGCGGGAGCCGTTTTTGGTTTTGTTTTTATTCAATTACTTCAAAAGGGAATCGATTTGAGTCAAATAGTAACGGGAGTAGTTACCTTTTTTACTAACATGGTCAAAAAATCACCAGCGACACCATTCAAAACAGTACACAAAAATTATGGAAAACCAGTAGAAAAAAGGAGTTCCAAAATCATTACAAAGGACAAGACGCAGCAGCAAATTGATGAAATATTGGATAAAATTAGTCAATCAGGATATGACAGTTTGACAAAGGAAGAAAAAGAATTTTTGTTTAAAACTGGAAAATAATCCTTTTACTGCACACATTGCAGAAATAGAGTAAGGAGATACGTGTTAGTAGCGTATGGATACAATTAATTGAAAGAGTAAAAACATGAAAAACCTTTCCTGGTTCAATAAAGCGATGTATATTTTAAACATTGTTCTTATTATGGTCACTTTTATCGCTTATATCTTGCCTTTTTTGGCTCCAAAAATATTCCCTATTTTATCTGTTTTAACCCTTTTTATGCCAGTTTTTTTTATATTGAACGGCTTATTTTTTGTGTATTGGGGGTTTCAATTTAAAAAGCGCATGATTTTATCGGGTTTAGTGCTTTTAATTGGGATCACATTTATCAATAAGTTTTATAAGTTTTCTGCAAAGGAGTATCCGCCAGATGACAAGAACTTTACTGTCATGAGTTATAATGTCCGTTTGTTTAATTTGTTTCAGTGGTTAGACAAGGCAGATGTCCCAGGAGATATTCTGGAGTTTATAAACGAAAAAAACCCTGATATTTTATGTATTCAGGAGTTTTCTTCTTCCGCCGTTATTGATTTGAAAGTGTACCGCTATAAATATATTTTAATGCAGGGGAACAAAATAAAAACGGGGCAGGCAATTTTTTCTAAATTTCCTATAATAAACCAAGGAGACATTATATTTCCTAATTCTAATAACAATGTCATTTATGCTGATATAAAAAAAGGAAAGGATATCATTAGGGTTTATAACATGCATTTACAATCGATTAAAATTTCGCCAGATGTAAATGAAATATCTGAAAATATCGATGTGATCAATAAAGATAAGTCCCAAATGATTCTTATTAGAATCAGTAAGGCTTTTAAGCAGCAACAGCAGCAAGCTGAGATATTCAAAAGGCACGAAATGCAATGTGAGTATCCAATTATAATATGTGGTGATATGAACAACAGTGCGTTCTCCTATGTTTATAGAAGTATAAAAGGAACGTTAACAGATAGTTTTGAAGAAGCGGGGAAGGGGTTTGGGGCGACTTATAAATTCAAGTATTATCCCACGAGAATCGATTATATATTTGCAGATGAAAAAATGACGGTGAAAATGTTTGAAAGTTTTCCTGAATTCGAAAATTCTGATCATTATCCTATTATGGCCCAGATGTCATTAGAATAGGTTGGCAGCCGCTTTTATCTCGTTGTTAATTTTTGGTTTTTCAGATAATCCAAAGTAAATTTTCCTTCATTGAAGAGTAAGTCAAGAATGCTTAGGTTGTTGATGAATCTATGTTTATCATCAAATACTTGAGTATATTTTTCAAAAGAGGAAGGATCTTTTTTTCCATCTGCGAGATACCTGCAATCTAAAATTAAACTAGAGTCAACTGCAGGAATATATTCAGTACTGATGCTATAGTCGAATTTCAGACGTAAACATTTAGAGATAATTTCTAAGGTCTCAAAATTTAAATCCAATAGAAACTTGTGCTTTTTTTCAAAGAAAGGACGGATGTCGTCATCAAAAAACTCAAAAAACGGTGATCCTCTGTACGCCGTCTCAAGCGATTTGTAATGTTGTTTCTGCCAGTCAAAATTAGTGTCGACCAGAATATCTTTGGTACTTTGATAGTTGGCTTTTGAATGCTTAACAGGAATGTTTAGTAACTGAAGTCCATTAGGACTGTAGATATAAGTGCGGTTTCGGTTGGTTTGTTTTTGAAAATTATCCTCTAATTCAAATGTAATAACGTCTGATTGCGACATAGCAACAAAATGGCTTATTGAGGGGAAATAGGTAGGGTGGAGGAGTGTATTCATAGTTTTGTTTTTTGTTTCAGGTTAAAAATTGGTGTGTAACTCATAACCTGAAACTTTAAACTAGATGTTTTTTTTATCTTTTCTTTTTTTCCAAAAATACTCTCCAACAAAAAATAATGCCAATGCAATTAAGAAGTACTGAAAGTAGGATTGTGGTTGCCCTTCGCCGTTAACGGTGGTGAAAACTCTATCCCATCGGATTTTATTAAAGCCTTTTCCATTAGTATCCCAACTTAACCAGATAAACACTGGTTTCCCCACAATATGATTTTCTGGTACAAATCCCCAGTAACGGCTGTCTTCAGAATTATGACGGTTATCACCCATCATCCAATAGTAATTTTGTTTGAATGTATAGCTATTTATAACTTCTCCATTAAGTCTTATTTCATTACCTGTGACTTTAAGATCGTTTTTGTCTCCGCTATCACTTAGTTCATAGTCAGTGATGATTCTTTTATAAAAAGGCAAAGTTTCCGCGTTAAGTGCGACTGTTTTTCCTTGTTGCGGAATGTAGATTGGGCCGAAATTATCACGGTTCCATGCGTTGATTTGAGGAAAAATCCCTTGTTCTGGCGACTTACTAATTTGTTGAATGACTGCGGTCACTCCGGGTACATTTCGCAATCTATCGGCTCCTTTAGCTGTCAGAGCTCTGAAAAGTAAAGTATCCTGTAGGTTACTTTTATATCCAATACCATCGGTAACGTCCATGTCTCTTAATAAATATTCGAAATCGATAGGTGTTTTACCGTCTAAGACCACAGAGTAGGAAAATTGAGGTTTTGCTCGTTCAGGTAATTGCAGCACTTTTCCATCAATATAAATATTACCATCTTTTATTGACAAATTGTCTCCAGGAACTCCTACACATCTTTTTACATAGTTTGATTTCTTATCGATTGGTTTGATTACACCCGGTCTTCCTTTCGCCTCAAAAAAGAAATGCACGGTATCTACAGGCCAATTAAAAACGACAATATCAGAACGTTTAATGTCTTCTATGCCGGGTAGCCTTAAGTAAGGTATTTGCGGCCATTTTAGATAAGATTTCGTTTTAACGAAAGGGATGGAGTCATGGACCATTGGTAAGGCAACGGCAGTCATAGGGACTCTGGCGCCATAATTGACTTTGCTGACAAACAAAAAATCACCAATCAATAAAGATTTTTCTAACGAGGATGTTGGAATAGTATACGGTTGCACAAAGTAAGTGTGTACTAACGTCGCCACAATAATGGCAAACAATAAGGAACTTACGGTATCCGCAGTTTTATTTTGAGGATGGATACTTCTGTCAATAACATAGTCTAATTTTTGGGTGTAATTGATGTAATAGATGTAGAGTCCAAAGGTAATTATTCCTAAAAAAGTATCTAAGCTTGATTTTTTCCCAAAACTTCTCAATGTTTCTATCCAAATTACTGGAAACATGATCAGATTTATAATTGGTATAAAAAGGAGTAAAGTCCACCAAGTTGGGCGACCAATAATCTTCATCAGTACAATAGCATTGTAAACTGGAATTGCTGCCTCCCAACTTTTTCTGCCAGCTGCTTGATAGAGTTTCCAAGTTCCTAAAAAGTGGACTATTTGTACAAGTAGGAAAAACACAAACCATTGATATATAGACATAGCTTAATTTTTTAGTTTTATATAACGGGAATTTTAAGAACTTTTCCCTAAAAGTTTATTTGATTTATTTTAATTCTAAAACGTCTTTCATTGTAAAAATTCCCTGCTTACCAACAATCCATTCGGCTGCAATTACTGCGCCAAGAGCAAAGCCTTCACGGCTGTGTGCAGTATGTTTGATCTCAATGCTGTCAACAGCTGAATTGTAAGATACTGTGTGTGTTCCGGGCACAGTTGCAATTCTTTTTGCTTCAATATGAATTTGATTAGCTTCGGGTGCCTCTAAAGTCCAATTCGTGTAACTACTGTTTTCAATTATTCCTTTAGCGAGTGAAATGGCAGTGCCACTTGGAGCATCTAGTTTTTGAGTATGGTGAATTTCTTCCATTTCAATATTGTAATAGTCCAGTTTAGCCATCATCTTAGCCAGATATTCATTGAGCTCAAAGAATATATTAACGCCTAAACTAAAGTTTGAACTGGATATGAAAGCGCCGTTTTTTGCTGTGCAAAGCGCTACCATCTCATCATACTGTTCTAACCAACCTGTTGTCCCGGAAATGACAGGCACATTAGCAAGAAAACAATTAGAAATATTGGGCACCGCTGCGGTAGGTACACTAAAGTCTATGGCAACATCAGCATTTGAGAGTCCCTCATAAGAGTTGTTCTCGTCTTTCTTCAAAACAATCTCATGACCTCTTTCTTGTGCAATTCTTTCAATTACCTGACCCATTTTTCCGTATCCTAAAAGCGCAATTTTCATTTGGTATTTATTTATAAATTAAAAATTCACAACTAAACGAATAGTCTCGTTTAGTTTTTAAAAATTATAATTAAGGGTTAGACCCACATTTGTCTTTAATGTTACATTATTAGGATAAATCACAGGTCGTACTGATAGGTTTTCGTCAACGTTAAACTGCTGAAGCGCGGCATCTACGTTAGCATCAATAATATTTAAAGCATAAAATGCTACAACAAATAATGCCGATAAATCGCGGTTTCGTTGATAAAATTTTTGTCCGGCTATTAGTCTGGAATTATCAAGGAAGGAGAGATCATCGTCAGTATAACCTTCAAGCCTGCGCTTATAAGCGTTTCTGTATTGATGGTATTTATTATTGTTGTCCAAGTAGAAATAAAGACTTGTCCCAATGGCGCCATAAACAAGAGGGATTTTCCAGTATTTTTTATTGTATGCCTGTCCTAAACCGGGTAAAACAGCAGAATAGAAAGCTGCTTTGGCAGGGGTAAGCGGATCGATATCGTTGGACTTTATCGTGTCCTTAGCAACAAGAACCGTATCCGTTTTTACCTGCCCAAAAAGAGTGGTGTGTCCCATGATAAAAAAGAACATTCCTATGTAAAGAATTTTATTCACTATCCTTTTATTAATTCCATGATTCTATTGAAGTCTTCCTCTGATTGAAATGGAATTGTGATCTTTCCTTTCCCATTTCCGGCTACTTTTACATCTACTTTGCTTCCAAAATAATTGGTAAAAGCTCTTTTTTGAGTTTCTTCAATTGCAAATGCTGACGAGGATTTTACTTTTGTTGCCAGTTTCGGTTTTAAACTTTCCTGATAGTGTTTTACTAAAGCTTCCGTTTCGCGAACGGATAGATTTTGACTTACTATTTTTTGGTAAATATCTGTTTGAATGTCTAAATCTTCTACGTTTATGATAGCGCGACCATGCCCCATGCTGATAAAACCATCACGGATTCCTGTTTGAATGATTGGATCCAGTTTTAAAAGACGCAAATAATTGGCAATGGTAGATCGTTTCTTTCCTACTCGTTCGCTCATCTGTTCCTGCGTCAATTGGATTTCATCGATTAATCTCTGGTAGGATAGTGCAATTTCTATGGGATCTAAATCATGACGTTGAATGTTTTCAACCAGAGCCATAGTTAAGGAATCATTATCATTTGCGATACGGATGTAAGCTGGAACGGTCGTTAATCCTATTAAGGTAGAAGCGCGTAAACGGCGTTCCCCTGAAATCAACTGGTACTTATTGAAGTCTAGTTTCCTAACAGTAATCGGTTGTATTACTCCTAATTCTTTTATGGAAGAGGCAAGCTCTTTTAATGATTCTTCATTAAAATTGCTTCTGGGCTGAAACGGATTTATCTCAATAGCATCGATTTCGAGCTCAATAATATTACCAACAACTTTATCGGCATTTTTATCGTTTACTGATTTAATATCGTTTTCCGGATCTTTTAATAATGCAGATAATCCTCTACCTAAGGCTTGTTTTTTTATTGCTTTTGCCATAAAACTATTTGCTGTTTTTCTTTATAACTTCCTGCGCTAAATGTAAATAATTTGCAGCCCCTTTGCTGGTTGCATCATAGTTGATGATGCTTTCGCCAAAACTAGGCGCTTCACTCAACTTTACATTTCTTTGAATAATAGTGTCAAAAACCATATCGTTAAAATGCTTTTGTACCTCTTCAACAACTTGATTTGATAATCGCAGTCGGGAGTCAAACATGGTTAATAATAATCCTTCAATATCTAAATCTGGATTGTGAATTTTTTGAATACTTTTAATTGTATTCAGTAGTTTACCCAAACCCTCCAGCGCAAAATACTCACATTGAATAGGTATTATTACGGAGTCTGCAGCTGTTAATGCATTCAAAGTAAGTAGCCCAAGTGAGGGAGCACAATCAATAATAATAAAATCGTAGTCGTCTTTTACACTCTGTAATGCTTTCTTTAGCATGTACTCCCTGTTTTCTTTGTCGACTAATTCAATTTCGATAGCAACAAGGTCAATATGTGATGGAATTACATCGACATTGGGCGCTGAGCATTTTATGATTGCCTCTCTTGGTGTGTTGCTATGTTCTAGAATTTGATAGGTTCCAATTTCAACATTGTCAACATCGATTCCTAATCCTGAACTCGCATTAGCTTGTGGATCAGCATCTATAAGCAAGACTTTTTTTTCTAAAACACCTAAGGAAGCAGCAAGGTTTACGGATGTTGTAGTTTTGCCAACTCCTCCTTTTTGATTAGCAATTGCAATGATTTTGCCCATTTACTTTATAAATTTTGAACCGTAAAAATACAATTTATTATGG
>NZ_AJXL01000027.1 GCF_000264055.1 Flavobacterium sp. ACAM 123
ATAATATATGTGATCAATTATTCTGTAACTGGTAAGTTTTGTACTGGTGCCGCAGTTGCAGGTGCAACTGGAGCTGCAGTTTCTGTGTTATCAATGATTTTAGAATCTGTATCGCTTAATGTTCCTGTAAAACTTAAACTTGATAATAATATTAATGCGATTAGTATCGTCGCCAATGTCCAAGTGCTTTTGTCTAAAAAGTCAGTTGTTTTTTGTACTCCACCTAACATTTGAGAACCACCTATGGTAGAGGATAATCCCCCTCCTTTAGGGTTTTGAACCATTATTACTACAATCAATAGAAAACAAACTATTGTTATTAAAACTAAAAAAATTGAAAATGTGCTCATTGTTTAATTATTATTTTGTTGTAAAATCTTAATATCCATTATACGGTCTGCAAAGAAACTACTTTTTTCTGGATATTTCAAAATTAATATCTCATAAGCTTGAATCGCTTTTTGATATTTTTTTTGTTCTAAATATACGCGGGCCAAAGTTTCAGTCATCAGCGAAGAGTGATCGTCCTTATTTATGTCAATTCGAACAGTAGAGGCTACTCCGTGTTTAACTGGCGATATCTTCGGGCTGCTTTCGATAAACTTATCGATTAAAGCTGCTTTTTTCTTTTTCCCCTCGTTTTTGGGCGTAGGTTTTTGAATGTTATTTTTTTCGTTTGCCCTATCAATAGGTTGCGTTCTGGAAAGTTGAAGCCATTCTTGGAATGAATGCTTTTCGTTTGTAGAAAAATCTAACGGTGCACCGATGGCTAATTTCTCTTCTACTACAATTAAATTTTCATTTAAGTCAATTGGGGAGGCCTCTTTTATAGAGGTTTGAATGGATTGTTCAAGTTTATTCTTTTTAGCTTCTAATTTTGTTGGAGGGCTAATTAATTCGCCGCCAATTATATCGATATCTAAAAGTTCAAGTGCTTTTTGATCGTATAAGTCTTTTTGGATTGCAATAAACCCCTCCGATGTTATGAAGTCAAACAGGACTGCTCTGTCAGTTGTATGAGCGGCAGTAACTTTTAAAGCAAAGTTATATTTAAAACTATTCTCGTTGTACAATCCTTTTAATCGCAAAGCTTGAGCACTTTGAAAAAAAGGAAATTCATCCAATACTTTTTCTAGAGCTAAAGTTTGCGTCCCAGAAACAGTATTTGGTTTATTTATTAGTGTAGTATAAGCAGTTACATTCATTTTCAGATTTCAGATTTTTTAAACCTAATTACGTCTTTTGGTTTACCATTTAGCTAAGGATTCATTAAATATGTCTTGTGTGATTCTTTCGAAAATCACTTTAATGGCACTATTTAAGGTCGAGCCTGAAAGTTGTTGAGTTGCAGGATAATCAAAAAAGAATTCAAACGTTCTTTCGAAGTTATCAATTTCCTTATTTCTATTGGTAAATCGAACATTCACTCTGATTTTTAAGCGGTTTTGAGAAGCTCTTTGATCAGCGGTCGCAGTCATTGGGCTTATTCTATAGTCAACAATCTCTCCTTCATAAATTAAATCCCCTCCACTTTTTACTAAATTTAGGTTAGTTTGATTCATGATGATGTCTTGCAAGGCAAGTGTAAATGTTCTGTCGATTCCAGGTTCAATCAAATCTGCATTGTTTTGAAAAAAGTTAACCTGAAATGTTTTTGCATCAATCTTTCCGGTTCCCGTGAAGTTATACACGGAACAACCGGTCAAAAGAAGTAATGATAACAAGGCTAGTAAAGAATATATTTTTTTCATATTTTGTATTGAAAATCCTAATATTTGAAAACCCCAATTACAATCCGATAGAATTTATAATTTTCAATTTTGCCAAATATACTAATTTGGATTATAGAATTGATGTATTAGTTTTTGCTTCTCCTGACCTGCATTTTCCGATTATAAATCGAATTGTTTAATTTTTCGATATAAAGTCCGTTCTGAAATACCTAATTCATCAGCTGCGGCTTTTCGTTTACCCTTGTTTTTTTCTAATGATTTTTTAATCATTTCTATTTCTTTCTGTTCTAGTCTCAAGACTTCTTCCTCCTCCTCCACAGCTTCGGCAAAAAGATAGTCATCGTCATTTTCCTGATAGCTCCCTTCATCGTTCTGACTGGCAATTAAAGCCGTTCTTGGTTCTTCCTCTTCAAAATCTATCTCACTATCATTTTCCTTAGACCCATAAATTTTTGTAATGAGGTTTTTATTGGTTTCTTGGACTTTAGAACTGCCATTTTCCATTAATTCCAGAGTAAGTTTTTTTAGATCGTGTAAATCACTTTTCATATCAAAAAGTACTTTGTATAAAATTTCTCTTTCGTTACTAAAATCACCGTCGCTTTTTTTATTTTTTATCACTGAAGGTAAATTGCTGCCTTCAGAAGGTAAATACGATTGTAAAATGGCGGCAGTAATATCCCGATTAGTTTCCAAAACAGAAATTTGTTCCGCGACATTTCTGAGCTGACGAATGTTTCCGCTCCAACGAAATTTTTGTAATACTTGGACAGCACCTTCATCTAATTTCAAAGGGGGCATCTTGTATTTGGAAGCAAAATCAGCAGCAAATTTTCTGAATAATAAATGAATATCATCTTTTCTATCTCGCAATGGAGGTAGCAGAATGTCAACGGTGCTTAAGCGATAGTACAAATCTTCTCTGAATTCTCCTTTTTCGATAGCATCAAATAAATTGACATTGGTGGCCGCTACAATTCGTACATCTGTCTTTTGAACTTGGGAAGAACCTACTTTTATAAATTCGCCATTTTCAAGTACACGAAGTAATCGAACTTGCGTCGTTAGCGGTAATTCACCTACTTCGTCCAGAAAAATAGTTCCGCCATCAGCTACTTCAAAATAACCTTCACGAGTTCCTGTTGCTCCTGTAAAAGCACCTTTCTCATGGCCAAAAAGTTCACTATCTATCGTTCCTTCTGGTATAGCTCCACAGTTTACAGCAATATACTTCCCGTGTTTTCTATGCGAAAGGGAGTGTATGATTTTTGGAATGCTTTCTTTTCCAACGCCACTTTCACCTACAACCAATACTGAAATGTCAGTAGGAGCAACCTGAATGGCTTTTTCTATCGCACGATTTAGTTTCGGTTCATTACCGATAATCTCAAATCGTTGTTTTATAGCTTGAACTGTATCCATTATTTTTGTCTTTTTAATCTGTGGCAAAATATTTCTAATTCATTTCGCTCAATCCTACTGCTTCCCCTTTCAATGTTCCCGATGTACAAGAAGTTATTTTTACATTTACAAAATCTCCAATAGCGTACGCTTCTTTTGGAAAAACTACGGTGATGCTTTGTGAGTTTCTTCCAGAAAATTCTTCAGTGGATTTTTTTGAAATTTTCTCTACCAAAACTTCTACGGTTTGTCCAATAAATTGCTCGGATCGCAACCAGGCATGTTTTTGTTGCAAGTCCACAATTTCCTGTAAACGTCGTGCTTTCGTTTCTTCGGTTACATCGTCTTCCATTTTGCGTCCAGCTAAAGTTCCAGGTCTTTCAGAGTAAGAGTACATATAACCAAAGTTGTATTTCACATATTCCATTAAACTTAAGGTGTCTTGATGGTCGTCTTCCGTTTCCGTTGGAAAACCGGTAATCATATCTTGCGAAATCGATCCGTCAGGAATAATAGTTCTTATTTTATCAATCAATGTCATATATTCTTCACGGGTGTGCAAACGATTCATTTCCTTCAGGATTCTATTACTTCCTGATTGAACCGGTAAATGAATGTGTTTGCAGATATTAGGATGCTTTGCGATTACGTGCAATACACTTTCATGCATGTCTTGTGGATTAGACGTCGAAAAGCGAATTCTCATTTTTGGAAAGCCAACAGCTGTCATTTCTAATAACTGGTCAAAATCAACTGCGGTCGCTTTTTGTATTTCAGAAGCAGTGGCGAAATCTTTTTTCAATCCGCCGCCGTACCAAAGAAAGCTATCCACATTTTGTCCAAGAAGGGTAATTTCCTTGAATCCTTTGTCCCATAAATCCTGGATTTCCTTCATGATACTTTGAGGTTCACGACTGCGTTCACGGCCGCGGGTAAAAGGGACTACGCAAAACGTACACATATTGTCACAACCGCGTGTAATGGATACTAAAGCAGTGATGCCGTTACTCATCAAGCGAACCGGTGAAATATCACCATAGGTTTCGTCTTTAGACAAAATAACGTTGATGGCGTCACGTCCTTCTTCGACTTCTGCTAGTAAATTAGGCAGATCTTTATAGGCATCAGGCCCTACAACTAGGTCAACAATTTTTTCTTCTTCTAGGAATTTGTCTTTCAAACGTTCTGCCATACAACCTAAAACGCCAACTTTCATTTTCGGGTTAATACGTTTCACAGCATTGTATTTCTCTAAACGTTTTCGCACTGTTTGTTCGGCTTTATCACGAATGGAGCAGGTGTTTACGAGAACCAAATCGGCTTCTTCCAGGATTTGTGTGGTATTGTATCCGTTTCCGGATAATATGGAAGCTACAATTTCGCTGTCCGAAAAATTCATCGCACAACCATAGCTTTCTATAAAGAGTTTTTTAGTATTCTCGGGTTTGTTTTCCAGTACAAGACTTTCACCTTGTTTGCTTTCTTCAATTATCTTTTCCATTATCTTTTTTCAGATTGCAAAGATACGGCAATTGCTATAGATA
This sequence comes from Flavobacterium sp. ACAM 123, assembly GCF_000264055.1. GTDB lineage: Bacteria > Bacteroidota > Bacteroidia > Flavobacteriales > Flavobacteriaceae > Flavobacterium. The sequence goes on from NZ_AJXL01000027.1 coordinate 4,679, forward strand.
TGACAAGATGTCAGATGAAGATTTAACAATGTTTTTGGTTTTTATTTGTAATACTGGTGAGAATCAAAAGGTGGAGCTCTTTCCCGCTTTCCGTTGCAAGTCCTCGCAAAAAAATTAAAATTTCTAAAGTTCCATAAAGAGCTTCCGATGGTCGCTTTTCTTGAACAGGAAACTTTTAGTTTTTTTTCTCCGTGCTTTTTACTTTAATCTGGGCTAAAGTCTTCGATTGTTATTATAAAAATCAAGTCTTTTTCCTGTTGCCCTGTTTACATATAGTGCTTTATAGTTAAGTATTTTAAGTAAGGTTATTTCAATTAGCCAAAGGTAAAGTTGCAACGCTTCGTGTTTTATTTCTGGATTGGTTTTAACAGTTTCAATTGGGTGTACGATATCATTTCGAATAGTGGTTATAATCCCTGCGATATCTCTATATTGAGATTTTGTAATACAATTTTCAGAGAAAATTTTTAGATTTTTATAATTTTTAAGAATTATTTATATTTAAGTATTTAATTAAAGCTCTAAATTTATTTGGAGTGTACGGAGGATGATTGTTATTTGGTAAAGTTCGATAATATAATTGTTCTAGCCCTGCTTGTGCCATAATTAGAGAGCCGTCAATTAATCCAGCTTGATTATTCGATTCTATATACCAATGAATTATTGAGGTCAAAAAACTTTTTCCAGTATCAGATTGCCAAATAAAACTAAATTCTTTCCACATTAAATCTAAACTCTGAACGTTTCTATCATATAAAAATGATTCGACATTCTTATATGTTTTAACTCGTGTTGCCCGATAATCAATCCATGTTTTAATTTCCTCATTGTATCCTGTTAAAAATAGACAAGATAATTTGCGCCCATTACGAAAGCTTAAAAAAACATTTAAACAACTAATAATTTCATTACTTTCTACCAATGTAAATTTAGCATTGTTTCTTTTTTTTATATTCCCAGCATAGAGTAAGTTATATCCTCCAATAATGTCCAATTCTTTTTTTAGAATCTTACATTCAGTGTCTTTGTCAATTATGATTATCCATTCGTCATTTTTAAGTTCAATTCTTGAACGACATGTTTTCACACCAGATGGGATAACTTTTTTTACAACTTCACCAGATATTGGTCTTAAATTTAGTATTGAGAAAGTAACTAAATCAATAGATTCGTCTTTTTCTCCAATTATAATTTTGTCTTGAAAAACCCTTTTATATGGGGACTTTCTTGAGGCTCTGAAATTGTTGAAGTGAGTAAAGTTTAAATTGTGGCATTTATAAAAGAGTTTCCTATTTCTTTTGCATTGATAGCTACTTTATATATCCTAAATTGATTTTGTATGTGTTTGTGAAAATTGCAATGAGAAATGTTACCAGAAAAAAAAACAACCATAATTTGGGAACCATTCGAAGTATATTTCGCCATCAATGTCTATTTTTCCTGTCTTGTTTTCGATATTAATTAATTCGAAAGTACCTTTAAATATATCAATTCGAGAGTTTGGACCTTTTAGCATTATTGAATTCTCAATGATGTTTGGAATGTTTTCGTACTTTTCGATTAGATTATTCATTTACTACAATTCAAATTTATGCGTGGTACAAATATAACTTTTGAAAATAACTAAAAATATATGTGTTTATCGTTTAAATTAATCTCTTATTTCATTTCATAATTCTTCAACAAAAAACTCCCTTCTATTTCTAAAAGAGAGTTTTTATCAACAAATCAAAATTAAAACTTTAGAATAAACCGACGTCTAATTGAATTCTTGCAATTTTATTAGCAGGATTCCACATGGCAGTTGCAGAAACAGGTAGTTGATAAGCAAATATTTCGATGTTTTTGGTTACGGTCATACCTGCATTTACAATATCAAAATCACTTTCAACTTTACTAGTATACAAATGTTTGCCGCCAGTGATAGGAAAAGCAGCTCCCATAAATAGATTTAGATTGACCCGTTGCTCTCTAATAATTGGATAACTTAATTCTAGATAAGTAGAGTTTCTGCTGCGATAGTAATTGCCTCTGTTTAATTCACGGTCATTTAGTCCACTGTATAGCAAGACGTCTGCTTCGATCCGTAAAGGAAATGCTGCGGGAAAACGATAAGACGTTCTTAAATCTATAAGGTGCGTAGTACTATTTTTATCGTAATTGAAAACTTCTGGTTTTTCTATTCCAGTCGTGTTAAATAAATCCCATAGCCCAATGGATAAATTATTTTTCTGGTATTGAATGAAATAATTTATTTCAGTGTATTCTCCGTTAAATCCTGCTCCTCCCCAAAAACCGGTGGTAAAATGTTGGTTTTTGTCTAGTGCATAATGGATATAACCAGTGGCAGTCATTCCATCATTGATGACAAGTCCTCTCCAGAGATGACTTGTTCTTAGATTGACATTAAAGTCTAATCTAGATTTTTTCACCTCTTGATTAGAGGTTTCTATTGTGTCTGAAACAGCTTTTTTTTGAGCATATCCAGTTATTCCTGTAAGTAAAATTACAGCGACAATTAGTGCTTTTTTCATGGTTTGGTTTTTTTAAGCGAGAGGTTTAACTTAGCATTAAGAAGCATAATGCGGCTAAACTTGATCCTATGATAGGACCTATTATTGGGACCCAAGCATAGCTCCAGTCACTATTTCCTTTTAGAAGTAAGGAGTGTACAATTCTAGGGCCTAAGTCTCTAGCGGGATTAATTGCGTATCCTGTCGTACCACCTAGACTTAATCCAATCGCCCATACTAGTATTGCGACCGGTAACGCACCTATAGAACCTAATCCAATTTTAGCATCAGCAGCTACTGCGATACTCACATCTGGTCCTGCGAGATAAAAAATCACAAAAATCAGGACAAAGGTTCCTATGATTTCACTAATCATATTAGATGAGTAATTTCGTATCGCTGGTCCGGTGCTAAAACAAGCTAATTTTCCGCCTTCATCTTCTGTCGCGGCAAAATGATCTTTGTGAGAGAGCCATACTAAAAAGGCACCTAGCATGGCCCCAATTAGTTGGGCAATAACATAAGTTGCTACTTGGCTCCAAGCAAATTTACCCACGAGTGCTAGGCCGAGTGTTACAATGGGGTTTAAATGTGCGCCGCTTACCGGTCCGGCTACAACCACTCCTACAAAAACAGCAAACGCCCATGCAGTAGTAATTACTATCCATCCTGAATTATTTCCTTTTGTTCCCGTAAGAACTACGTTTGCAACTACTCCGTTTCCTAATAGAATCATTAACATCGTGCCAATTATTTCGGCTATAAATGGTGTCATATTTTAGTATTTTATGATTTACAATTAGTCTTCGATCCAGTTTTCTGCACGTCCAACGGCTTTGTCCCAGTTTCTCACTAGTTGGTCTACTTCGGCTTGAGGCTTTTCAGGAGAAAACACGCGGTCAATGGACCATTGTTCTTGTAGTTCATCAATACTTTCCCAGTAACCTACAGCTAGTCCCGCTAAGTAGGCAGCTCCTAAAGCGGTAGTTTCAAGCATTTTGGGTCTGATTACATTAAAGCCAAATAAATCAGATTGAAATTGCATCATTAAATTGTTGACAGCCGCACCCCCGTCTACTCTTAACTCTTTTCCTTTTTTGCCAAAATCAGCTTCCATTGATTTCACTAAATCATATACTTGGTAGGTAATTCCTTCTATGGTCGCACGCGCTATGTGTGCATTTGTTGTTCCTCTTGTGATGCCCAGAATTGCACCTCTGGCATATTGGTCCCAATGTGGTGCGCCTAAACCGGTTAAAGCAGGGACAAAATACACACCTCCGTTATCCGGCACACTCGATGCTAATGCCTCTATATCTTCGGCTGAATCGATCATTTTTGCACCGTCTCGCAACCATTGGACTGCTGCTCCGCCTACAAAAACACTTCCCTCTAACGCATAAGTTGTCTTTCCATTAATTTTCCAAGCGACGGTAGTCAGTAAATTATTTTTAGAATAAACTGGTTTGTCTCCCGTATTCATTAACATGAAACAACCTGTCCCATAGGTATTTTTCACCATACCAGGTTCGGTACATAGCTGTCCAAAAAGTGCTGCTTGTTGATCTCCTGCTACACCTGCAATTGGAATTTTTGTAGAGAATAGAGTTGTGCTGGTCTCTCCATATACTTCGCTGCTCTGTTTTACTTCGGGTAACATGGACCTTGGTATATCGAATAACTCAAGTAATTCCGTATCCCATTCTAAGGTGTGAATGTTTAACAATAAGGTTCTGCTTGCATTAGAAACATCGGTCATGAACATTTTACCGCGTGTTAGCTTCCAGATTAGCCAGGTGTCTACCGTTCCAAAGCACAGTTTTCCTTGTTCCGCTTTTTCACGCGCGCCTTCTACATTGTCTAAAATCCATTTTACTTTCGTTCCTGAAAAATAGGCGTCTAAAACGAGTCCAGTCTTCTTTTGAATCAGGTTAGCATAGCCTGCTGCTTTTAATTCATTGCAATATTTTGCTGTTCGCCGATCTTGCCAGACAATAGCATTGTATAAAGGTTCGCTAGTTTCTTTATCCCAAACGATTGTGGTTTCACGTTGATTAGTGATTCCTATTGCAGCAATTTCTTTGCCTGTAATACCCACTTTTGCAATTACCTCTGCAGCGCAACTAATTTGAGAAGACCAAATTTCGTTAGGGTCGTGTTCTACCCATCCTGGTTTGGGGAATAGCTGTTCAAAAGGTTTTTGTGAAACACTCACGATTTCTCCGCCGTGGTTAAAGACGATAGCCCTAGACGAAGTTGTTCCTTGATCTAGTGTTAAGATTAATTTGTTTTTCATAGTTAGTATAGAATATGGTTTATAGGATTATTTTTTAAAATCGGATAGGAGAAAACCGTTCGCAATAGTTGTGAACTCAGCTATTTGATTTTGTATCCATTTCTCGTCATGACCTAGTTCTTTTGCTAATAACTGCGCAACTTTTTCACTGGAAGCGATAGCCGCGCGGGCATCTAAGAATAATAAGCGAACTCTTCTTGCTAAAACATCATCAATTGTTCGCGCCATTTCATAACGAATCGCCCACGCTACTTCCGCCATCGTGTAGTCGTAATCTGGATGTAGTTTTTCTTTTAATTCAGGTTCCTGATTTTGTAACTCTATTATTTTAGGAATATCCGTGCCATAAATGTATAAGTGATTTTCACGGTCTTTAGCACTCGTTATTTTGTGTCCATGAATTGCAATGTGTTCTGTTTTGCATTTCTTTTTTGGGAGATGGCGTACGCGTATTGCCTTGTCTATTATGTCTTCGGCAATTTTTCTGTAGGTAGTCCATTTTCCTCCAGTGATCGTTATTAGTCCTGTATCAGAAACAATTATTTTATGACTTCTGGAAACTTCCTTAGTACTTTTTCCCGGCTCCTTTGGTGCAGCTAATGGTCGTAACCCCGCATAAACCGAAAGAACGTCATCACGGGTAGGTTTTTTTACTAAAAACCTCTGTGCTGTTTCTAGAACAAATTCGATTTCGGATTCTAAGGCAATTGGCTCAAGACTATGGTTTTTTATTAAGGTGTCTGTTGTTCCTACTACTATTTTGTTGTGCCAAGGCACTGCAAATAAAACCCTTCCGTCGCTTGTCTTTGGTATCATCAAGGCGTGATCGCTTGGTAAGAATGATTTATCAAATACAAGATGTATTCCTTGACTTGGAACAATATATTTTTTATAAACGGTATCGTTTAGTTTCATTATGGAATTTGTGAAGACGCCCGTTGCGTTGATAATGGCTTTTCCTTTCAAGTCGAATAATTCTCCAGTTTCTTGATTTTTAACTTGAACTCCAGTAACTTGATCTTTTGAGTCTTTTAGTAAATTAACCACTTTAGTGTAATTTAAAAGACAAGCGCCCTTTTCTACTGCAGTTTGAGCCATATTGATTGCTAAGCGGGAATCGTCAAATTGACCATCTTGATAGATAACACCGCTTACCAAACCTTTCTGCTCTATTGTAGGGAGCAGTTCAATCGTTTTTTTCTTTGAAATATATTTTGATCGGCCTAGACTTAATTTTCCAGCCAATAGGTCATAAATAGTTAGTCCAATGGTGTAGAAATAGCCACCCCACCAGGTGTAATTTGCTATGACAAAAGATTGATTTTTAACTAAATGCCCAGCATTTTGAGCCATTAAGCCTCTCTCTTTAAGAGCTTCTCTAACAAGAGCGATGTCACCTTGCTCGAGATAGCGTACGCCACCATGAACTAATTTAGTGCTTCTGCTGGAAGTTCCTTTTGCAAAATCTACTGCTTCAACTAAGATAGTTTTATATCCTCGGCTGGCGGCATCAACTGCGGTTCCAAGACCGCTTGCACCCCCACCAATGATGATTACGTCCCATTCTGGTGTTTGCTTTAACTTTGATAATTGTTCGTTTAGTTTCATAATGTGTTTTTTAGTTGTAAATTACATATATTTACTTTCACATTGCAAACATAATGAAAGAAATCGAAACTTTTATTGTTTCATCAAAAATATTCTGTTAAAATTGCGTTTTTGAAAAAAAATATGTTATTTTGTGTAATAATAACTAATAAAATAGGCTTTGATTAACAGGAGACAGCAAGATATACTTAATGATTTAGAGCAAAATGGATATGTCAATGTGGTTGACCTATGTGAAACCCATAATGTTTCAGCCGTAACCATACGAAAGGACTTGAATTTTTTAGAAAATGAAAAGTTATTACATCGAACGCATGGGGGAGCTAGTAAAAAACCTTTATATGCTTTTGAGCGTAATGTTGATGATAAGGAGGAAATGCAGGTGGAGCAAAAAAAGCAAATTGCAGAAGAGGCACTAAAATACATAAGTAATAGTGATTATATTATTTTGGGTTCGGGTTCTAATATTCATTATTTGTCTCGAATTATTAAAGGGTTCCACAAACTAACAGTTCTTACCCCCTCATTGAAGGTTTCGTTAGAACTGTGTAAAGAGCCTAGTATTGATACTATTCAGTTAGGTGGAGATATCCGAAACAGCTCAACTTCAGCTGTGGGACCTATTGCTGAAGCTATTTTAGGTCAATTTTCTTGTAATAAATTGTTTTTAGGTACTGATGGTCTTCATTTAGAATTCGGTCTAAGTACATCAAATGCCTTGGAAGCACATCTAAATCAAGCTATGATTCAAGTTGCGGAGAAAGTTATTGTGCTTGCGGATTCAACAAAAATGAATATTCGAGGTTTTGGTAAAATCTGTAATCTAAACAAAATAGATGTGTTGATTACTGATGATGGTATTGATGTCGAAACTAAAATGAGATTAGAAGAAATAGGAATAAATGTAGTGATTGCTGGTAAGTTATAGTTTTATTATTTTGTCTCAGACTTTCTCAATAATCTAAATTCAAATGTTTAGACGTTAAATGTTTCGGCTGTTTTTGACTGTTTATTTTTTCTAAAAATAGTGTGAATCTACCCTATATTTTGATGCTTAAGATTTGAAATAAACACTTTTAAAAGTCTCAAAAGCACTATATTTAAAAAAAATAGATACTTTTGTTGCAGAAAAATAGAGCAATGGCAAAGAATTTAGTAATAGTGGAGTCCCCTGCAAAGGCGAAAACAATCGAGAAATTTCTAGGTAGCGATTTTCAAGTGGAATCAAGTTACGGGCATATTGCCGACTTGCCTTCCAAAGAAATAGGGGTAGATGTAGAGAATGGTTTTAAACCTAAATATGAAGTTTCTTCTGATAAGAAAGCATTAGTCAGTAAATTGAAAGCGTTAGCTAAAAAAGCTGAAATGGTTTGGTTAGCAAGTGATGAGGATCGCGAGGGGGAGGCTATTTCTTGGCATCTTGCCGAAGAATTAAAATTAGATAAAACAAAAACAAAACGAATTGTATTTCATGAAATTACTAAAACCGCTATTCTGAAAGCGATTGATAATCCTCGTGAAATTGATTATAATTTAGTAAACGCACAACAGGCTCGTCGTGTTTTAGACCGATTAGTAGGTTATGAACTGTCCCCTGTTTTATGGAGAAAAATTAAAGGGGGGCTTTCAGCAGGTCGCGTGCAATCGGTTTCGGTTCGTTTAATTGTGGAGCGTGAAAGAGATATTCAGAACTTTAACGCAGTAGCAAGTTATTCTATTGTTGCTGAGTTTACCAATGAGTCAGAAAAATCATTCAAGGCAAAACTGCCTAAAAATTTCAATACTAAAAAAGAAGCAGAAGACTTTTTAAACAAAAATATTGGCTCTATTTATAAAGTTTCAGATTTAGAAACAAAACCAACCAAAAAATCACCAACAGGACCTTTTACTACGTCGACTTTACAACAAGAAGCGGCAAGGAAACTATATTTACCTGTTGGGATTACAATGCAGTTAGCACAGCGTTTGTATGAAGCCGGACTTATAACTTATATGAGAACAGATAGTGTGAACCTTTCCAAGGATGCGATGGAAGCTGCTCAGGCAGAAATCATTAAGTCCTATGGAAAAGAATTTTCTAAACCTCGAACTTTTGTCAATAAAAGTAAAGGGGCACAGGAAGCACACGAGGCGATTCGTCCAACGGATATGTCCCGTCATACAGTGAATATCGATAGAGATCAAGCCCGATTGTATGATTTAATTTGGAAAAGAACTTTGGCTTCGCAGATGAGTGATGCGAAGCTGGAAAGAACAAACGTCAAAATCGACGCGAACAACCACGGTGAAATTTTTACGGCGTCCGGTGAAGTGTTGCTTTTTGAAGGTTTTTTGAAAGTGTACTTGGAAGGTCACGATGACGATGAAGAAGAGCAAGAAGGAATGTTACCAGCGATGAAAGTCAATGAAAAATTGCAGTACAATTATATTACGGCAACGGAGCGATATTCAAGAGCTCCGGCGCGCTACACAGAAGCTTCTTTGGTTAAAAAATTAGAAGAGCTAGGAATCGGGCGTCCATCAACTTATGCGCCTACTATTTCTACCATTATTAATAGAAATTATGTAGAGAAAGGAAATCTTGACGGTCAGGAAAGAAATTATACCCAACTTACTTTGCAATCTAATAAAGTAGCAGAGAAGCTGCTCAAAGAGAATACAGGTTCTGATAAAGGGAAATTAGTTCCTACAGATATCGGTACAATTGTTACTGATTTCTTAGTAAAGAATTTCGGGAATATCTTAGATTATAATTTTACGGCAAAAGTAGAACAGGATTTTGATGAAATTGCAGACGGAAATGTGAACTGGACAGAAATGATGCAAGAATTCTATGATAAATTTCATCCCACAGTAAAAGATGTAGAAGAAAATGCCGAAAGAGAAAGTGGAGAACGAATTCTTGGGAAAGATCCAAAAACTGGGAAGCAAGTTTCTGTTCGTTTAGGAAAATTTGGACCGATGGCTCAAATTGGAGAGGCGGATGATGAAGAGAAAAAATTCGCCAGTTTAATGCCTGATCAAAACATTGGAAATATTGGTTTGGAAGAAGCGTTGAATTTATTTTTGCTCCCAAAAGACCTAGGGGAATATAAGGAGGAAGAAGTTCAGGTAAGTAATGGTCGTTATGGTCCTTACATTCGCCATGGAGCCGCTTTTGTTTCTTTGCCAAAAGGAGAAAATCCTTTAGATATAGATTTTGATCGAGCAAAAGAGTTAATTGATGAGAAAGCAATTGCTGATGCGCCTATTGCATTTTATAAAGAGGAGGGAGTTCAAAAAAGTGTTGGTCGTTTTGGTCCTTTTATCAAATGGAACGGTTTGTTTATTAACGTAAGCAAAAAATATGATTTTGATAATTTGTCACAAACGGATATTGAAGCATTGATTGAAGATAAACTGCAGAAAAATATTGATAAAGTTCTGCATAACTGGGAAGAAGAAGGTATTTTAGTAGAAAAAGCACGTTGGGGACGCTCGGTGATAACCAAAGGAAAAATAAAAATTGAACTTTCTAAAGAAGTTGATGCGACAAAATTGACATTGGCAGAAGTTCAAGAAATGATAGCTAAGAAAACACCTGCTAAAAAAGTGGCTACTAAAAAAGCGCCAGCCAAGAAAGCAGTAGCTAAAAAACCGGCGGTTAAAAAACCTGTAGCGAAGAAACCAGCAGCAAAAAAGAAATAAAATGGAGTTTGATTTTTTGGAGCCTATTGATAATGAGATTCTTGACTTAATTCAAGGAATGACTTCTCAGCAGTTGGGGAGTAAAATCGTCTTACACACGACAGAGCAATTTCCAGATTTAGAGAAGATTAATATTGCTATAATTGGAGTTTTAGAGAGCCGAGGCGCTGGTAAAGGGAAAGAAAACGTTGATTTATTTGCAATTCGTAAAGAACTATATACCATGTTTCCAGGTAACTGGGATGCTTCGATTGCTGACTTGGGTACTATTATGAAGGGAAATTCCATAGAAGACTCTTATTTTGCTTTGCGAAAAGTAGTTTCAAGTCTAATTAAGAAAAAAATTATACCCATAGTTATTGGTGGTTCCCAAGACTTGACATTTGCACTTTATAGGGCTTTTGACGAGCTGGAACAAATGGTTAATTTAGTTGCAATAGATAGTAAATTCGATTTTGGAAAGGAAAATGATGAGGTATTCGCTTCGTCTTATCTGACTAAAATAATTATTGAGGAGCCGAACAATCTGTTTAATTATTGCAATATTGGATATCAGACTTACTATAATTCACAAGAAGAGATTGATTTAATAGAAAAATTATTTTTTGATGGCTACAGATTAGGAGAGATTTCTAATAATATTGCATTAGCAGAGCCTGTTTTTAGGGATGCTGATCTAGTTAGCCTTGATTTGAACTCTGTAAAATCTGCGGATTCAGGTAATTTTACCTCGTTTTCTCCTAATGGTTTTAACGGAAAAGAAATATGCTCTTTGTCGAGATATGCTGGCATTAGTGATAAAGTGTCTATATTTGGTATCTTCAATCATAATAATTCATCTCAAGAATCTGTACTGATCGCGCAGATAATTTGGTATTTTATTGAGGGATTTCATTATCGATCTAATGAGTATCCTTTTGGGAGCCGAGAAAATTATATAAAGTATATTGTCCCTTTAGAAGAAGAAACGCTCGTTTTCCATAAAAGCGATAAAACGGAAAGGTGGTGGATCGAAATACCATTTATTTCAAATGGGAATAATAAATTAAAAAGAAATACGTTATTACCATGTTCTTACGATGAATATTTAGGAGCATGTAACCAAGAATTGCCAGAAAGATGGTGGAAGGCACAAAGAAAAAACAGCATTTAAAAAAAGAAGGTTTTTGATACGACTATTTTAATTCTTTTGAAAATTATGTTTAACTGAAAAGTATTGTTTTTTTCAAAAATAATAAATAGGTTTACAATCTTTAAAAATAATGAATACATAACCCGGATTTATATGAAGAAGTTCATTGCATTTATGGCAATATTAGCCCTGTTAGTCAGCTGTGGTAAGTCAGGCGACAAAGGTGAGTTGGTTGGAGTTAAAGGAAATAAATGGAATCCTGAGAAGCCCTATGGGATGACGTTAGTCCCTGGAGGTGCTTATATTATGGGTAAAGCTGATGAGGATGTAGCTTCAATACAGGATGCTCCGACCAAAACAGTAACTGTTAGGTCGTTTTATATGGATGAAACTGAAATAACAAATAGTGAGTACCGCCAGTTTGTGGAATGGGTTAAAGATTCTACTATGAGGATGCATTTAGCTATTCTTGCGGATTTAAATGGCATAAAAGGCGGGCAAGGCGCGGGAAAAGGTAAGAATTCAGGTAGCATAGGTGATTTTGCCTTCAACGACTCAGATCCTGAAAAAATGACGGCTTATGACAAATACATGTATGATAACTACTATAGTATCGGTACAGAGGATGATATGTATGCGGGAAGAAGACTTAATAAAAAAGTAAAATTAATAAAAGACCCTAAATTATATCCAGATGAATATTACGTAGAGGTAATGGATTCTCTATATTTACCACTTGAGGCTTCGTATAATGGGCTAAGAACCATCGATGTTGATAAATTGGTGTTTCACTATTCGTGGATGGATATTCAAGCTGCGGCAAAAGCTAAAGTAGGGAAAAGGAAGGACTTCATAAAGGTAGAAGAAGTAAAAGTATATCCAGATACGACTGTATGGATTAAAGATTTCGCTTATTCTTATAATGAGCCAATGCATAATGATTATTTTTGGCATAAAGCATATGGAGATTATCCTGTCGTTGGCGTAAAATGGACACAGGCAAAAGCTTTTTGTGCATGGAGAACATTAAATAAGAACAATTATATCAAATCAAAGAAAAAGGGTCATGATTTAATCAATTCCTTTAGATTACCTACAGAAGCGGAATGGGAATATTCTGCAAGAGGAGGCTTAGAGTCTGCTACATATCCATGGGGCGGCCCTTATACTAAGAATGACAGAGGATGCTTTCTTGCAAATTTCAAACCAAATAGAGGTGATTATGCAGCTGATCAAGCATTATATACCGTTGAGGCTAAGTCTTATGAGCCAAATGGATATAATCTTTATAACATGGCAGGAAATGTTTCTGAATGGACGGATTCTTCCTATGACCCGAACGCATACGAGTATGTTTCCTCAATGAATCCAAACGTATTAGACGCATCTAATAAGCGTAAAGTGGTTCGTGGTGGTTCTTGGAAAGATGTTGCATATTTCCTACAGGTAAGCACAAGGGATTTTGAATATGCTGATTCGGCAAGAAGTTTTATCGGATTTAGAACTGTGCAGGATTACATGGGATTGCAAACAACCGGAAGCGGAAAAAAAATTAAAAACAGATAAAAAAAACCTCCTTAAATCAAAAAAATTATGGCATTATTAAGTAAAAAAGCAATGAATTTCGCATACGGAATGGGTGCTGCAGTTGTTATCGTAGGTGCTTTATTCAAAATTACGCATTTTGAGTTGGGACCTTTAACAGGAACGTTAATGCTTTCAATCGGGCTCTTGACTGAAGCCTTAATTTTTGCACTTTCTGCATTTGAACCTGTTGATAATGAGTTAGATTGGTCTTTGGTTTATCCAGAGTTAGCGAATGGTGCACAGCGTCCAGCGAAAGCAAAAGTGGAAGCTCCGTCAGATTCACAAGGAATGTTATCACAAAAATTAGATGCGATGTTGAAAGATGCCAAAATTGATGGAGAATTAATGTCAAGTTTAGGAAATAGTATCAAAAATTTTGAATCAGCGGCAAAAAGTATTGCGCCAACCGCTGAATCCATGGCTTCTACAAAAAAATATAGTGAGGAGTTAACCATGGCTGCTGCTCAAATGGAATCTCTAAATAGTTTATATAAAATACAATTACAAAGTGCTTCAAGAAATGCGCAAATCAATGAAGAAGTTCTTGAAAACAACCTAAAATTAAAAGATCAAATGCAGTCGTTAACAACAAATTTATCATCGTTGAACAATGTGTATGGTGGAATGCTTTCTGTAATGAGTAACAAAGGGTAATTAGTTTCGAACTATATAAGACAAACAACTAACTAATTATTAGAAAATATGGCAGGAGGAAAGTTAAGTCCTAGACAGAAGATGATAAACCTTATGTACTTGGTTTTTATCGCTATGTTGGCAATGAATGTTTCAGTAGAAGTTATTTCAGGCTTTGGCTTGATGAATGAAAAATTTGAAATAACAAATGAGACTGCGCAAGCGTCTAATGAACAACTTTTAACAGCGTTAGATTCGAAAGCAGAAGAAGCAAAAGGGGGATTCCTAATAGCTGCGGAGACAGCACACAAAGTAAAAATTATAACAGATAATTTTTTCAACTATATAGCGTCTTTAAAGGTGCAAGCTAAGGAGGGTTATGAGGTAGATTCCGAAACAGGAAAGTTACCGTATGAAGCGATGGATAAAAGTGATAATATAGACACGTGGTTTGTGGGCGACGGTTACTCAAAGAAGGGTGATGAAGTCGTAGCTAGCATCAATAAATATAAAGTAGATATGAAATCTGTTCTGGGAACAGACAGAAAATATGCTTCAATTATTAAGGAAATTGAAAGTGAATTTGATATTTCAGATGTTAAAAATAAAGAAGGATTAAATGATAAATATTTACTCTATCACTTTAGGGGGTTCCCCGCTATTGCTTCTATAGCAAAGCTCTCAACTTGGCAAAATGATATTAAGAAAGCAGAAATGGAAGTTTATAGCGCTGCTTTAGGAAAAGCCGCTGTTGCTGCTGCATCTTACAGTAATTATCAAGCAATTGTAGTCTTAGATAAAAATGCTTATTTCCAAGGAGAGACTGTTACTGGGAAGGTAGTTCTTGGCAGATACGATGGTAATACAAAACCAACCTCATTTTCTGGTCCGGGAAAAATTGTTAACGGACAGGCAGTAATCTCAATGACAGCTGGTGGAGTTGGTGAGCAAAAAATCGCTGGACAGTTTTCTTTTCTTGAAGATGGAAAAACAGTTCCTTTAAAGTTTGAAGGTAAGTATGTAGTTGTTCCCAGACCTAACTCGGCTACGATTTCTGCAGATAAAATGAATGTAGTGTATAGAGGCGTTGTTAACCCAATGTCTATTTCTTTTGCAGGTATTCCTGATAGTGATGTACAAGCTTCTGCTCCTGGTTTAACTAAGGTTGGGAACGGTAAATACAATATGAGTCCAGGTGGAGGAAATGAAGTTGTCATTAGTGTAACGGGTAAAATGTCTGACGGAAAAGTGGCAACTGATAAAAAAGCATATAGAATAAAAGGTATTCCTGGTCCAACCGGCACAATTAGGGGTGAAACTGGTATTGTTAAAGGTCCTAAGTCGAATTTAGAAATTGCTACTATTGGGGCCAAATTAGAAGATTTTGATTTTGAAGTTGGTTTAAATGTTGTTGGTTTCAATTTGAAAGTAGCAGGACAGGGAACAGTTGTCGTACAGGGAGATAAATTGAATGCGCAATGTAAAGCAGTGCTTTCTAAAGCGGGAAGAGGAGATCAGGTAACTATTTCAGAAATTAAAACAAAACTTGTTGGAGCGGGTAGTTATTTATTGCCAAGAACTTCTCCGGTGATTTTTGAAATACAATAATAGGTAAGTTGCCTTAGGAAGGTTACCTTAATATCTTATAATCATATTATGATGAATGTTAGAAAATTTTTATTAGTTATTATTTTAATTGCTGGAGGTTCTGCTGGTTTTGCACAATCAAATTTGTTAAACGCAAAAACACCAGATGAGATTGGTCTCAAAACTGACGCACAGCTCATATCAGACAACGATAAGCCTCTCGCTTATGGTTATGTTCATGACAGGGATATTTTGATGGGTAAAACGGTTTGGGAGATTATCGATCTTAGTGAAAAAATTAATTTTGCTTTATATTTTCCGGTCGATACTGCAAACATTGGATCTAATAGACGTTCATTGTATGATGTACTAATCAAAGCTATTAAAAGTAAAGAAATTACCGAGGTGTATTCAGATAGTTATTTTAATACAAAGAAATCATACAAAGACATTCAGTCAGCATTAAGTTTTACAGAAATGACTGATGCCGGTAGAGAACAAGTAAATGCCGGTCTAGAAGTATCTCCTGAGTACATCTTGACATCTGATATAACTGCAAAAGACGTGGTGCAATATAAAATAAAAGGATATTGGTACTTTGACAAACGTCAAAGTGAATTGAAATATCGTTTGTTGGGTATATGTCCGGTTACCCCCGATGTTTATACATTGAATAGTGATGATAAGGACTATATTGAATTATTTTGGGTTTTCTTTCCATCCGCTAGAGAAGTTTTGCATGAAGCCAAAGCTTTTAATGATGCCAATTCTGCAATGCCAATTTCTTTTGATCAGATACTGAATTCCCGACACTTTAATAGTGTTATATACAAAGAGGAAAATGTGTACGGAGACAGATCAATTGATGAGTATATGAAAGATAATTCACAGAATCAATTGTTAGAAGCAGAAAGAGTAAAAGAAAAAATACGTGATTTTGAATCAGATATGTGGAATTATTAAATTCCTATCTTATTAAATTAGAAGAAGCTCTTATCATAATCGATAAGAGCTTTTTTTTAGCGTAGTGTTTAGTCTATCGTTTTTTAATGTTCTTTCTTTGTGTTTTTTTTAACTGTTAGTTTTATAGTATGATTGATTATTTAATAGTAGGTTCAGGTCTTGCGGGTATTGGGTTTTCTGAAATTGCATTAAAAAATAGTAAGTCGATTTTAGTGATGGATAATAACTCCCAAAGTTCTTCAAGGATTGCCGGAGGGTTGTATAATCCGGTAATTCTTAAACGTTTCAGTGAAGTTTGGCAGGCGCAGGAGCAGTTAGCCGTTATGAACGAGTTCTACAGTGTTTTGGAAAATAAACTGAAGATTATTGTAGACTTTAAAAAGCCCATTTTGAGAAAATTTTTTTCGATTGAAGAACAAAATAACTGGTTTTCTGCTTCAGACAAAGTAGCATTAGCACCATTTTTATCGACAGAATTGATTACTAAAAAATATTCTGGGATAGATTCGCCCCATAATTACGGAGAAGTACTGCATACAGGGCACGTAGATACAGCGCTGCTCTTGGAAAAATATAGAGAGTATCTTGTGAGTAATAATCTATTCTTGAAAGAATCATTTGATTATGAATTACTCGAATTAATACCTGTTGGTATACGGTATAGAAACATGGAAGCACGACATATTGTTTTTGCAGAGGGTTTTGGGATGCATGGCAATCCTTATTTTAAGTATTTACCATTAGACGGTACAAAAGGGGAGCTATTTATTATTAAAGCGCCGGAGCTTAATTTAGATGTTATTATAAATACTAGCGTATTTATATTGCCATTGGGTGACGACTTGTTCAAAGTAGGGGCGACTTACAATTGGAAAGATAAAACGAACTCGGTCACAGAAGAAGGGAAGCAGGAATTAATCGACCGAATAAAAGAAATTATTAACTGTGACTTTACTATTATGGAGCATTTTGCAGGAGTTCGGCCAACTGTCAAAGATAGAAGGCCTTTAGTGGGAACCCATTCTCTCCACCCAGCGATTCACATATTAAACGGCTTGGGTACCCGCGGGGTCATGCTTGGTCCTTCTATGGCTAAAGCTTTATTTGATACCATAGAAAATGATATTCCTCTAGATTACTCAATTGATATAAAAAGATTTATCCCAAAAAGCCAGAGATAGCAGTGTCATTTCTTAAAATTCGGATCATAGGATACAAACATATTAATATAGATATTTCTCGCCCAGCGCAATACAAATGGAAATAAGAGGACTAGGAAAACTATAATAGCAATGAAGGCGGTCTTTAGAGAGGAGCTAAAGATAACGTATGAAATTATAAATGCAGCTATTCCAATAGCTACGTTTAGGCCATAGCTGACATACATCGCACCATAGAAAAACGAAGGTTCAATCTGGTATTGGAACCCACAATGGCTGCAATTGTTATGCATTTTCAGTATTTTACTAAGGTGTAGTGGATTTGGGTCTAAATACATACTCTCTTTCTGACATTTAGGACAAGTTCCTGTTAAAATGCTATTTAATTTGGATCCTTTTTTTAACATTTGCAAAAAATTTAATTTTCCTGTTTTAGATACACAAATTTACGGATTCGAAAAGGAATAAAATCATAATACATGCTTAATATACACAATTTATCTGTTTCGTTTGGAGGTTCTTATTTATTTGAAGAGGTAACTTTTCGATTGGGTGCCGGAGACCGTGTAGGTCTTGTTGGAAAAAACGGTGCGGGTAAATCGACAATGCTAAAAATTTTAGCGAAAGACTTTGCTCCTGATTCAGGAAGTATCGCGCAGGAAAAAGAAGTTAGAATGGGATTTTTGCGACAAGATATTGATTTTGAGCAAGGAAGGACGGTACTTGAAGAAGCTTATGAGGCGTTTGTAGATATTAAAATTGTCGAAAAAAAATTAGAGGAAATTAACCACTTACTGGTGACTCGTACTGATTATGAAAGCGATGAGTACAGCCAAATTATTGAAGACTTGGCAGACTATACGCATCGTTTTGAGCTGCTAGGAGGATATAATTATGTTGGCGATACTGAAAAAATCCTTTTAGGATTGGGTTTTAAAAGAGAAGTATTTAATAATCAAACGGAGACTTTCTCCGGAGGATGGCGTATGCGAATTGAATTAGCTAAACTGTTATTACAGGCTAACGATGTATTGTTGCTTGATGAGCCTACGAATCACTTGGATATCGAAAGTATCATATGGTTGGAGAGTTTTCTACGTAATTATATTGGCGTTGTTGTAATTGTTTCTCACGATAAGATGTTCTTAGACAATGTCACGAACAGAACAATTGAGATTTCACTGGGGAAGGCATATGACTTTAACAAACCGTATTCTCAATATCTGGAGCTTCGCCATGAAATACGTGAAAAACAATTGGCAACACAAAAAAATCAGGCCAAAAAAATTGAAGAGACCGAGAAATTAATTGAGAAATTTCGTGCAAAAGCATCCAAAGCTTCCATGGCACAATCGATGATTAAAAAATTAGATAAAATAGATCGAATTGAGGTGGATGAAGATGATAATTCTGTGATGAATATTTCTTTCCCACTTTCAAAAGTTCCAGGAAAAGTGGTGATCGAAGCCGACCATGTCACTAAACGATACGGAGATAAAACCATTTTAAAAGATATTTCATTGTTGGTGGAACGGGGAAGCAAGATTGCTTTCGTCGGTCAAAACGGCCAAGGTAAATCAACATTCATTAAGGCTATTGTCAATGAATTTGAATATGAAGGAGATATAAAGTTAGGGCACAACGTACAAGTAGGCTATTTTGCGCAAAACCAAGCAGAGTATCTGGATGGTGAGATTACGTTGCTTCAGACGATGGAAGATGCAGCTACAGATACTAATCGTTCAAAAGTACGCGATATGCTGGGCTCATTCCTCTTTCGTGGTGACGATGTAGAGAAAAAAGTAAAAGTCCTTTCAGGAGGCGAAAGAAACCGTTTGGCGCTTTGTAAATTACTTTTACAGCCCATAAATGTGTTGGTCATGGATGAGCCTACAAATCACTTGGATATTAAATCTAAGAATGTTTTGAAAGCAGCTTTACAAAAATATGAAGGAACCTTACTTTTGGTTTCTCACGACAGAGATTTTCTTCAGGGCATGTCTAATCTTGTTTATGAGTTTAGAGATCAAAAGATAAAAGAATATCTAGGAGATGTTAACTACTTCTTAGAGCAACGTAATTTGGAGAATATGCGTGAGGTCGAGAAGAAAGATGCACTTAAAGCGGCAGCTCCAAAGGATAGCAACAAAGCTTCGTATGAAGAACAAAAAAAGGGGAAAGCATTGCAAAATCGGTTGAGTAAAGTTGAAAGTCAAATTAAGCAATTAGAAAAAGACATTCAGCATGACGATAAAATGTTAGCTTCAAATTACAATAAGAATATTGAAGACGCTTCCTTCTTTAAAGCATACAATAAAAAGAAAGCAGAGCTGGATAAACTGCTTTTAGATTGGGAAAAAGTCCAAGACGAGATAGATAAAGCCTAATTAATAGATTCTTTTAGAATTTATCAGGAGCTTTTCCAGCTGTTCACTACATCCTTTCTTGTCTCGTTTCTTTTGTTCTATATACTAAAAGAAGCTTCCATAGGTCGCTCTTTTAGGCTAAGAAAAAATATAACGAGGCTGTAAAAGGATTTCATTGCCATCTGGGCTATGCGTTCCTGCAGCAAACAACTTCTATTTTAAGAAATTAAACCGGCTTTCTTGGAGTGTGAGATCGCTTGTGCGCTATTTTTGAAGTAGCAAACTGAAACATTCAAAGTCTCTAGGTTATTCAGTACTTTAGTTACCTTGGTTTTTTTATGTTTCCCGGTCTGTCTTATGTAAACCGCTTTTACGGTCATAGGGAAAATCTTGCTTATGGCTTCATATAAGTAAGGATCATGTTGAGAGTCATCTCCAATCAAGACATACTTTAAGCTAGGATAGAATTCTAAAATATGTTTTATTTTATCAAACTTGTGATTGTGACCTCCTTTTCCCGTCCATAAGAAACTAGTCAGACTGGTTTTAATATCTTTTAACAGTAAAACCGCCTTGGGTAATTTGTGTATTTCGGTGAATTTGACAAGAAATCGATAGAGATTCCACTCGCTACTAGAGACATAAAAAAAAGCATTCAGTTCCCCTACATTTGCTCTTCCTGAAGAACTTAAAGCTTGGAAATGTGGGACGACATCTTCAAAAACTTTTCTGGAGTTGACATTTCTAAATAAGAGATAGTATAATTTTTTAAATGGGTTAAGGGTGTACGAAACTAAAAACGTATCATCAATATCAGATATGATTCCTAAGTTCCCCATACTTGGCCTTATATAGCTTTCTTTGGTTGTTATAGTTTCATTCTTATAAATGATATTTACTTCATACTCTACCCAGCCATAGTCATTACTTTGTTCTAAAGGGATACAGAATTTAAAATAACCATCACTTAACGTTTTGGTATGTATTTTTACATTATTATGAACTAAGTACACATCCGCATTTACTTGTGTTTTAATCCGAAACAAACTGATGACTGACCACGCATTTTTTAAATTTTTTGATAGAAAGTCGTATTCTTTTTTTTTTGTGGGTTTAAAAACATGCCCCATCACAATTAGTTCTTGCTCATTTGCATAACCACGATATAATTTTAAGATCGGTCTCATTTAGTTTACTACTTTTGAAGTCTGTTGAAAATTAATTATTTTTACCCAATAAAAGAAATAAAACCTTGAAAAAGAATATCGTGTTGATTGTGAATCCTGTCGCGGGAGGGATTGATAAATCTGAAATTATTGAAGCAACTTCGCTTTTTGCTGATAAGGAAGGGCTGAACTTGGCGCTGTATACAACTACAGGGATAGATGATATTTCTAAAATAAAGGGACTTTATGACACGTTAAAACCAGAAAGAGTCATTATAGCAGGAGGTGATGGGACTATAAAATTTGTCGCCGAAGCATTGGAGAATGTAGATGTTATTTTTGGAATAATACCTGCAGGCTCGTCTAATGGCTTGGCAACAGACTTGAATATTCCTAAACAACTGGAGGAAAGTTTACCAATAGCTTTCCAGAATTCTTCTGTAGAAATGGATATGATCGTCATAAATGGTAAGAAAAGTTTACATCTCAGTGATCTGGGGTTAAACGCAGAGCTCATAAAAAATTATGCAAGTAGCGCAATACATGGTAAGTGGGGGTATGCAATGCAAGTTTTTAATACTTTAGTTGACATAGAAGAACCGTTCACGGCAACAATTACGGCCAATGGTCAGACTGTTGAATGTGTAGCGCAAATGATAGTTATAGCCAATTCTAAAAAATACGGAACAGGGGTGGTTATTAACCCTCAAGGTATCATGAATGATGGAAAGTTTGAGTTGGTAGTATTGAAAAATATTGATTTAACTATTTTTGCTAAAATTATTACGGGTAATATACCAATAGAATCCGGAGATGTAGAAATTATTTCAACCGATAAAGCAAATATAAAATTACATTCACCGGTAAGTTTTCAAATTGATGGGGAGTATTGTGGTCGGGAGACAGAATTGAATGTAGTCACGTCTCCGCACAAGTTAAAAGTTGCTATTCCGTAATCGTTATTTATTTAAAGGGATTGCGTTGCTTCCATTCCATTTTAGGTTCAAAATAACTGAAAGTTTTGGAGATAAACATATTTATAAAAGGATTACTGTGTTGCATCATCCCATACATATCGATAGGTTTTGCTCCTACGGAACTTTTAATCTCTAAGGCTGTTCGGGCAAAAATAATACGGCTGTATCTTTTGTTAATTGAAAAACCAATCATGTCGTAGAGCATGTTTAGGTATAACATTTTGTCTCGTTGGTGGATTTCGTCATAGCCGAGAAAATAGGTGTCAATGTCCGTTCCGTTTTTTATCAGCGTGTTGAATCCAATTAGTTCTTCCCCGATAAAATAACCGTAAAAAAGAAATTTGTCTTTTAACACTGTTTTTAAAGTTTTAAAATGATTTTCAGTGAGGTAAAAGGTGTTAAATGGTGCGTTCTTACATACATTCATATACAATTGATATATTCTTACATTGTAATTCGTAATTTCTTCGAGAGATAGTTTTCTTTTCGATATTCCTTCTGCCTTTTTTCGAGCTCTTTTGTATTGATCTCGATATTTTTTAGTTTTATCTGCAATGTAGTCGTCAAAGGTATACCACGAGTCTCTAATCTGAAAAACCATATTAGGTTGTGTTGTAAACTGGAAAAACGATTTAAACTCTGGAATGTTAAAATATTGAACGCCTTCTTCAGAAAAGTCTTTAAAGATCGTAAGATGTATTTTTGTGCCTTTTGCACGTAAATTATTCTTTAACTCGTTTGTTGCTTCTTTCAATAAAATCAATCCGTCAGATGCTGGCAATTTTATGCTAAAACAACATCCGTTTTGCCCGGTCAGCATATTATTACCAATAACAAGTACATTGGAGCTAAAATTTTTAAAAACAAAGTCCCGCACGATTGTTTTTACACGGTGATCTCTTTCGCCAAAGGAGTTTACCTCTTTTAGATTAATATACTGTGAAACTGCTATACCAACTAGTTCGTCGTTAAGAAAAAGACCTATAAAATGACACTGTATATTTTTTGGAGCGGAAATGGCTAAAACCGCTAAATAGTCACGAGACAGAAATAAGTTGTTTGCCGCCAAAGAGTCCCAACCTGATGGAATATTTTTAACGGAAGAATAAATTTGGAAGGAAAAAGGAGAGCTCAATGGATCGAAAAATTAGTATTTGTCAAAATTAATATATTAAGTTAAATGGCAAAGCAATTAGATAAATTTTAACTAACTTGTAAAAAATAGAAATTATGAATGTATACAATGAAGTTACTGCGCAACCAATATTAAAAGACCTGAATGACTGGAAGTTTAATGACAATGGTATTGAAAAGAAACTTGTTTTTAAGAACTTCAGCGAGGCACTTGGATTTATAGTACAAGTGGGTATTTTAGCTGAAAAACAGGGGCATCATCCCGAACTTTTTAATGTTTATAATAAAGTCAACATTCGATTAGCCACTCATGACGCAGACGGACTAACAGACAAGGATTTTACTTTAGCTAAGGCCATTGAAGGGCTACTTTAAAAGCATAGTTTATAATAAAGAGATGTTTTTCTGGAAAGCTGATCCGAATGAAATAAAAGAGTCCGTGCTACCCACGCCTTCAATGTTGTGGATTTTTTCATAAAGGACTTTCCGGAACTCTTCGTTATTTACAGCCACAATTTTTAAAAACAGGGCATATTTACCCGAAACAAAATGACACTCCACGACCTCGGGAATCTGTTTGAGGTGTTCGGCTATGGAATAAGCAAATCGTGCTTCTTTAGTTGCTACTCCTGTATACGTAATCGTTTCATAACCAATTTCTTTGGCATTGAGCTGTACTGAAAACCCGCTTATAATCCCAGTATCTTGTAATTTTTTGATGCGCTGGTGCACTAAAGAGTTGGATATTTTCAATTCTTTAGCTATCTCTGAGTATGCCATGCGTCCATCAATACTTAGCATTTTAATGATTTCTTGATTGATGTAGTCGATATTTTCGTTGCTTCTATATTTGGACATGATTTCTTTGTTAGCTTAAGGATGGAATAAAACTAGTTTTTCACTTCAGATGGGTTTGTAATTGGGATAAATTCACCTATCGGTGATTAATGGCCCGTACATACGATAAAAAGTCTTTTTGATTGTAAATCGCAGAAACTTCCCTTCTACTAATGTCAAATTTACATTTTAATGTCGTCATAGTGTCATAATATTTATAATATAATCTATATGGTATCAATGTAATTATTTGCACTATATATTTGTGTCATATTTACTAATGAATATTACCGTTATGACTAAAGATCTTTTACTTTCAAAATTATGGGAGCAGTATAAAAATATAACTCCTTCAGCTAAAAAAATTCATGCTCTGTTAGAGCAAAGTGGAGAAAAAATAGAAAATGACCATATTGCTATCAGGACCTATAATGATGATCGCGTAAATATCGCTGTATTGGAAAAGCCATTTGTGAAAGCGGGTTATGTTGCAATGGGGGAATATTTTTTTGAATCAAAGAAATTATATGCTAAGCACTACGAACATGCTACAGATATAGCTGCTCCGAGGATTTTTATCTCAGAGTTAGAATTGGAAAAATGCTCCGAAGAGTTGCAATCGTTGGTGAAAGTTCTACTAGATGCTTGTGATCAAAGCATTTTTGAAAAGGAAGACTTAGTTTTAAGCGGTGCAGTTTGGGATTCAAAATCATATGATACTTATGTTTCCTTGTTGAAAGAGTCTGAATATGCGGCTTGGATGTATGTATATGGCTTTAGAGCAAATCATTTTACAATTAATGTAAATGCTTTAGCAAACTTCAAAGATTTAGAAGAGTTAAATGTTTATTTAAAAGAGAACAATTGGAAAATGAACGGTTCTGGCGGTGAAATTAAAGGAACTCCTGAGCAATTACTAGAGCAATCGAGTACATTAGCTGACTTGTGTACTATTAATTTTGATGAAGGCGCAAAAGAAATTCCTTCTTGTTATTATGAATTTGCACTTCGTTATCCAATGGAAAACGGAGAGTTATATCAAGGATTTATTGCCGCTTCTGCAGATAAAATATTCGAAAGCACAGACGTAAAGTTGCAAAATGCGAAGTAATTATGAGTTTTTTGTTGTTAAAATAATAAAACGGAGCTCTCTTCTTAAATTAAGGGGGCTTTTTTAATAGAGATTAGTTCTCTTTGGATGGCAAAACGCGATGAAGCCATATTTCAATGCAAGCGAGAGTTAACGAAACAACTATAACGAAACAAACAATGATTAATAAACAAGAAACTTTTATCTTTGATTTTGACAGTACTTTTATTAAAGTTGAAGTGCACGCTGTTCTATGTGAAATCATTTATGCAAACAATAGCGCGAGGAAGCATGTTTTAGCTTAAATTCAGCTACTAACCGATCTAGTAATTGAAGGGAAACTATCCTTAAAAGATTCATTGACAGGACGGATAGTATTACTTCAAGAGAACAGAGATGATCTTAAAGAGTTAATTGATACTTTGAAAAATTGAGTTTCACCATCAGTGTTTCGGAATAAAGCGTTTTTTAAACAAAATGCTCATCATATCGATATCATTTCAAATGGATTTAAAGAAATTATTATTCCCATTGTTCAAGAGTATGGTATAAAGCCGGAACAGGTTTTATCTAATACCTTTAAGTTTGATCATGACGGAAATATTATAGGTTTTGACGGGGAAGACGAATGATACGAAAATCAAGCTAAAGTTTTAACAATAAAGTCACTTACTTTAATGGGTAATATTTTTATAAGTGGTTGTATATATGTAGGTTATGAAGCGCTGCAAGGTGGATCAGTTTCTCAATTTTATGCTTTTACAGAAAATGAGGATAGACAAGTAGAGTTAGATAACGCGGATCGAATTGCACCTTCAGTAGACTAAATTCTATACGATTTGTCTCATAAAGTATCTGCTTCCTATCCTAAAAATAGAATTAATGTGTTGTTGTTAGAAAACATACATTCAGATGCGGTTGCCGCTTTTGCAAACAAAGGGTATAATGTTGAAACGGTGAAAGGGTCTTTGTCTGAAGAAGAATTAGGTAAAAAAATAAAAGACGTTTCCATATTAGAGATTCGCTCAAAAACACAAATCTCTAAGAAAGTAGTTGATAAGGCAACTAAACTTGACGCGATCGGAACTTTTTGTACAGGAACAAATCAGGTAAATTTGCCAGAGTGCAGTGCAAGGGGGATTGCGGTTTTTAATGCTGCGTATAGCAACACCTGTTCTGTAGTAGAGTTAGCGTTAGGGGAGCTGATTCTGTTGGTTCGTGATACTTCTGAGAAAAACAATAAAATGCACAAAGAGATTTGGGACAAGTCGGCTAATAATAGTTTAGAGCTTAGAGAAGAAAAGAGTGGGATAATGGGGTACGGAAGTATTGGGTCTCAATTTTCAATCATAGCCGAAGCCTAAGGGATGAAGGTTTACTTTTATGATGTTGTTGATAAATTAGCTTTAGGAAATGCTAAGAAATGTTCTTCTTTGAACGAATTACTTTCTTTGGCGGATGTGGTTAGCTTAAATGTTGATGGTAGAAAGAGCAATGAAAATGTCAAGGGTATTTTGGCGCAAATAAACACGATACTCACTGATGCAGACAGTAATATTTTTGGCCAGTATTTAAAAAAAAACGAGCAGCTGGGGTACGTAATCACCTATATTGATGGTGTTTACAATCCAGAATTAGAGAAAAAATTAAAAGAAATTCCTAATACCATCAAATACAGCATATAGTAGTTATTCATGATGTAAGGAATTATAAACTAAAAAAAAATACGATAATGAATCTTCAAGATTTAGCCAATCAAATAGAAGGGAAGTTGTTTTTTGATGAGACGATGCGTACACTTTATGCTACGGATGCCAGTGCTTATCGAGAAATGCCGCTTGCCGTAGCAATACCTTCAACTAAACAAGATATTCAGAAGATAATCCAATTTGCCAGAGACCACAAAACTAGTGTTATTCCAAGGGCCGCGGGTACTTCACTCGCAGGTCAGGTTGTAGGAGGCGGAATAATAGTAGATATATCTCAAGATTTCACCCAAATACTATCGGTGGACGAAGTGAATAAAACCGCTTGGGTGCAACCTGGTGTGATTCGTGATGAGTTGAACTTGCATTTAAAACCGTATCAATTATTTTTTGGACCAGAGACTTCTACCAGTAATCGTTGCATGATTGGTGGAATGGTGGGTAATAATGCTTGTGGCGCTCGTTCCGTGATTTATGGATCAACGAGAGAGCATTTGCTAGAAATAAAAGGGTTCTTAGCTGATGGGAATGAAGTTGTATTTGGGGCATTAACTAATGAAGAGTTTGAAGCCAAATGCAATGGGGTAAATGTGGTAAGCGAACTGGAGCAAAATATTTACCTTCAGTCGAAAACAATTTTATCAAATCAAACGAACAGAGATTTATTTGATGAAAACTATCCTAAAAAATCAATTCCACGTCGCAACACGGGCTACGCACTCGATTTATTAGCCGATAGCAAACCATTTGGTGATTTCGAACAAAAGTTTAATTTCTGTAAATTAATAGCGGGATCAGAAGGCACCTTGTTTTTCTCTACCGAAATAAAACTGAATTTGGTCGATGCGTTAAAGCCTTTTGCAGGCTTGGTGTGCGTTCATTGTGACAGCATTAATGAATCGCTAAAAGCAAATTGGGAGGCTTTGCAGTTCAATCCAGACAGTGTGGAGCTAATCGATCATTATATACTGGATTGTACCAAAGAAAATATAGAACAAAACAAAAACAGATTCTTTGTCCAAGGAGATCCCAAAGCGATTTTAGTGGTCGAATTTTTGCGTGATTCTCAAGAAGAAATTCTGGAGATTGCCAAAAAAATGGAAGCTCAGATGCGGGCAAAAAATCTGGGGCACCATTTCCCAATAGTTTTTGGAGAAGATACCAATAAGGTTTGGACGCTGCGAAAAGCAGGATTAGGACTTTTGTCTAACATACCAGGCGATGCCAAGGCAGTTGCAGTTATAGAAGATACGGCAGTCGATGTAAACGATTTACCAGGTTTTATCGAAGATTTCAATTTGATTTTAAAAGAACGCAATCTGAATTGTGTGCATTATGCACATGCTGCGACAGGTGAATTGCACTTGCGTCCTATTATTGATTTAAAAACCAAAGAAGGAGCAGCGCTTTTCAGAACCATTGCTACTGATATTGCCCATCTGGTTAAAAAGTATAAAGGATCGCTAAGCGGAGAACATGGGGATGGTCGTTTAAGAGGAGAATTCATTTCAGTAATGCTGGGAGAAGAAATTTACCAGATTTTTAAAGAGGTTAAGCATACTTGGGATCCATGGAATGTTTTTAATCCTGGCAAGATCGTGAACACCCCACCCATGGACAGTTCCCTGCGTTATGCTGCAGGACAGGACACGCCCATGCCGGATACTTATTTTGATTTTTCGGAAACTAACGGAATCCTGCGTGCTGCTGAAATGTGTAATGGATCAGGGGATTGTAGAAAAACTGAAAAAAGTGGGGGTACCATGTGTCCAAGTTATATGGCAACACGTGACGAGAAAGACACCACCCGTGCGCGAGCTAATATGCTTCGGGAAACAATAACCAATTCAGACAAGCAAAATAAATTCGATAGCGAAGCTTTGCTTGAAGTACTGGATTTATGTTTAAGCTGTAAGGGATGTAAGTCTGAATGTCCGTCAAATGTGGATATGGCGAAGCTAAAAGCCGAAACCCTACAACAGTATCATGATAAACATGGTATAAAATTCCGTTCACGATTAATTGGGAATACGCCAGTAATAAATAAACTGTTTGCCAGCATACCGGGAGTTTATAATTTCTCCACAAAAGGACTAGTGGGAACTCTAGTTAAGAAAATGACTGGTTTTTCTACTCAAAGAAATCTCCCGACGATGCATAAAATTACCTTTGAAAAATGGATAAAAAAATATCCACAATACGGTAATTTTAATAAACCAACGGTGTATTTGTACAATGATGAATTCCTGAATTATTATGATGTGGGAATTGGTCAGGCTGCGGTAAAATTGTTGAATCATTTGGGTTATAAAGTAGTGGTTCCAGAAATAGGAATTAGCGGAAGAACCTATTTGTCAAAAGGCATGGTGAAAAAGGCTCGCGATATCGCTGAGCAGAATATTGTTTCTTTTAGTGAAAATATCCCGAAGGACGCCTTGTTAATTGGAATTGAGCCTTCTGCCATTTTAAGCTTTAGAGATGAATATCCTGATTTGTGCCGGGGGGAATTAAAAATAAAAGCGAAGGAAATAGCGACGCGAACTTTTTTGATAGAAGAATTTTTAGCAAACGAAATGGAAGCTGGTAACATCACCGCCATTTCCTTTACGGATAAAGAAGAACGCATTCGAATGCACGGACATTGTTTTCAAAAGGCATTGTCCTCATTAGTACCATTAAAAAAAATACTGTCATTGCCTAAAAACTATTCCGTTCTCAATATTCCCAGCGGCTGTTGCGGGATGGCAGGTTCTTTTGGCTATGAAAAAGAACATTATGAAATATCTATGAATATTGGAGAACTTGTGTTGTTTCCAACCATTAGGGCTGAAGAAACAACAACTCTAATCTCAGCATCAGGAACGAGTTGCCGTCATCAAATTACAGATGGAACTGGTAGAGAGGCGTGGCATCCGGTTGAAATCTTGTATCATGCCTTAAAATAATCAGCATAATAGTTTTTTTATGTTTTTCACAAGAAAATAAAAATCTCTTCCCTTTATTCTTAAAAGAGAAGAGATTTTGCTTTAGAAGTAAAATGGTATACCTAGGTACAATTTTGGCCATTCATTGATATAAAATAAACAATCCAGAATACGCCTGAAATTAAAGTGTGTTTCCGGCTTCTTTTTTTTGAATAGTACGTTAGTTCTAACTATTGGTAATTCAAGAAGTTAAGCGGCTATGAATTCATCCCATGAAGAATTTCGCGTTAAAAGTAAGTAAGATAGTTTGTAATCAGCTTTAAAATTAACAAAATAAGGTTTAGTCAGTTTTCGATCACCTGCAAACACATTGATTGCATCCATTGATAAATAACTAAAATTGGAAGAGCAATAGCTTGTGAGAAAGTATAAAGTATAACTATTATAAATAAGTAAGAGCGCGTTTTCATTTTATCCATAGTCATGTCAGATTCTATCGTCCATTATCTTCTGAAAATTTCCAGAACATAATGGACAGGTCTTGCTAAAAATACTAAAACGGCCGCTGTAATAATAGCTAAATATTTAATTTTCAAAAACTTAGTTTTACTATTCACAAATCAAAAACGCTAATTTTCAGTAATAGCAATTATAGTATTTTGTAAGAATAAAACAGATAATTTAAGTTAAAAAGTGTATTTCATCGGTTTTATTTGTCGATAATTGAGTTAGTATGTATATTTAAGCTGTCAAAACACACATAAACTCAAGGTGATGAAAAATCTATTTACGCTACTATTAACAGGGTTGGCATCAATTACAATGATGGCAGAAGTTTCAGTTTCAGATAAAACGGTACTTTTGAAATTGTATGCCGCAACAGACGGAGCTAATTGGAATACGAAATGGGATCTATCTTCCCCTATATCTACGTGGTATGGTGTCGGATTGGAAGGAGATAAAGTAGTCTCGATAAACCTATCAGATAATAATCTAGTTGGTGAAATACCAAGTGAAATTGTCAACTTGATAGATTTAAAAAAATTGGATTTACATAAAAATGGGATATCGGGTGTGATACCATCCGCTTTAGAAAAGTTAAAAGAACTAGTGGTCTTAAATCTGTCGTTTAACAGATTGACGGGGACTATTCCTTCTTCGATAGGGGAGATGAATAATCTGGTAGATCTTGAACTTTATATGAATAGACTTTCCGGTGAATTGCCAGCTCAAATTGGAAACCTGAAACATTTAGAAACGTTGGCTGTTTTTAATAATGAGCTGGAGGGCCAAATACCAAGTTCGCTCTACGAAGTTAAGACATTAAAGGTTCTACTTTTGAACAGCAATAATCTTGATGGGAAATTAAGTACTTCAGTTATAAATCTGAAGAATCTTGAAAACTTAAGTTTATTTGAAAATAAGATGGATGGGCAAGTACCGTTTGAATTAGAAAAATTAAATAATTTGAAAGAGATGAATATTTCTTATAACCAATTCAGCGGTTTGATATCAAGAAGGTTAGCATCGTTGGACACATTGAACATGACGATGTTAAATAACGAAGGGGTTGCTGTTTTATTAGATGTTGCAATGGACCTCGAAAGGACTATAGTTTCTGAAGAATAGTATTGTAAAAATAAATTTTAGTTGCTCTAAAATGGTTTGTATTTTTAATTAGGTTGCATAAAAAAACCACTAGTGCTCTCGCATCATGGGTTTTTTATGGAACCTAATTTTAGTTAGAGGACAGTTCAAAAAAAAGAAAGCTTCACATTTCTGTGAAGCTTTCTTCGTAGTCTGCTAAATCGGAGGCTCGAAACTTGTCTTAGCGGCAACAAATAATAGCCGTCCAGTATTAATGTAAATTTTAAATTCTTTTGGTAGTGTTCTGTCGATAGATATAAAAAAAAAGCTTCCCATTTCTGTGAAGCTTTCCTAGTAGCGGGAACTGGACTCGAACCAGTGACCTTCGGGTTATGAGCCCGACGAGCTGCCTACTGCTCTATCCCGCGATGTGCGTTTGTAATCTCAATAAAATTAACTTAGTAGCGGGAACTGGACTCGAACCAGTGACCTTCGGGTTATGAGCCCGACGAGCTGCCTACTGCTCTATCCCGCGTTGTTTCGGGTGCAAAGGTACAACGAAATTTCGCATTTGCAACAAAAATTTTAAAAAATGTTTTATTTCATCTATTCACTTGATATAACTACCTTTGCAAAATAAATAATATATTAAATGTCACATAAAGCAGGTTTTGTAAATATCATCGGAAATCCAAACGTTGGAAAGTCCACACTAATGAATGCCTTTGTAGGGGAAAGACTCTCTATCATTACGTCTAAGGCACAAACGACTCGTCACAGAATACTTGGGATCGTAAACGGAGAAGATTTTCAAATGATTTTGTCTGATACACCAGGGATTATTAAACCTGCATACGAAATGCAAGCGTCAATGATGAACTTTGTAAAGTCTGCTTTTGAAGATGCTGACATTTTAATTTACATGGTAGAAATAGGGGAGCAAGATTTAAAAGACGAAGCCTTCTTCAATAAAATCATACATTCAAAAATACCTGTTTTATTATTGTTGAATAAAATTGACAACTCTAATCAAGAACAATTAGAAAAGCAAGTGGCTTTTTGGACAGAGAAAGTGCCTAATGCAGAAATATATCCCATATCTGCTTTGCAAAATTTTAATGTTCCAGAAGTGTTCCAAAGAATAATTTCTCTGTTGCCAGAATCGCCAGCCTATTATCCAAAAGATCAACTAACAGATAAGCCAGAACGTTTCTTTGTAAATGAAACGATACGGGAAAAAATATTGTTAAACTATAGTAAAGAAATTCCATATGCAGTAGAAATTGTGACTGAAGAATTCTTTGAGGATGAAAACATCATAAGAATCCGCTCTTTGATTATGGTGGAGCGTGAAACGCAAAAAGGGATTATTATAGGACATAAAGGAGCTGCACTGAAGAAAGTAGGAGTGGATGCTCGCGCTGATCTAGAGAAATTCTTTGGAAAACAAATTCACATCGAATTGGTGGTGAAAGTGAATAAAAATTGGAGAAGTAACGTGAACATGTTAAAGCGTTTTGGTTACAATCAATAGGCTCATTATTCTGATCCAAGAGGAAGAGAAAAGAGTCAGAAAAGATTATTCCGTCTAGCCGAATCCTAAAAATAAAAAAATCAATATTAGAATGTAAATTCTGATGTTGATTTTTTTTGTTCAATTCGTTTCTAACAACTTGGTTAGATTGATTGTTTTTAAGACGCTATTATTTTTAAGAAAAGGGTTTCTAATTCGGTCATTTGGTCATGGCCGTTTTCTCGAATTTGCTTTGTAATATAGTAAAGCAAGAACCAAGCAAATACCATAAAACCAATCACTATAAAATCGAATGTCCTGCTGTTTTTTAATACATAGTCGGAGTAGGCTATTCTACTGAAAATTAGAAATACTCCCGCAATTATAAAATGAAGAAACATAAATAAAGTCCATAAGGTTGGATTAGGGCCAAATAATCCTCTTATATGTGTTTCGGTGTCGTTCTTGGTTTCCAATTCCAAATGTAGATGCGGTGAATAATAAGATTTTCGGTTGTCTTTTATGTTTAGCGAAATATGGGTATCGCCTGTTTTTACAGAATAATCGTTGCAGTTTGATTTTTTGTAGTCTTCAAATTTTTGAAGTAGTGTTTCTGTGTTTGGGAAAACATCTTTATAAAATCGTAAACGAAGTCTTAGTTCATTGTTTGTGTCCCTATTAATGAGTGTAACTCATTTAAAAAGCTCAGGCTACGCTAATATATCAAAAAAATTGATAGTCACGGGATTAAACACTACCTTTGCAAAATATTGAAATTAGTATTATGAATAACATTGTTGCCATTGTAGGAAGGCCAAACGTAGGGAAATCGACACTTTTTAATCGATTGATACAAAGAAGAGAAGCGATAGTAGATTCGGTTTCGGGAGTAACCCGTGACAGGAACTACGGAAAAAGTGAGTGGAACGGGAAAGAATTTTCTGTAATCGATACGGGAGGTTATATACGTGGTTCAGACGACGTTTTTGAAGGTGAAATCCGCAAACAAGTGGAATTAGCAATTGACGAAGCTGACGTTATCATATTTGTGGTTGACGTTGAAGAAGGGATTACACCGATGGATGATGCTGTTGCGAGATTATTGCGTAAAGTGACCAAACCTGTGTTACTTGCTGTAAATAAGGTTGACAATGCGA
The DNA here is from genome assembly GCF_000264055.1 of Flavobacterium sp. ACAM 123. GTDB lineage: Bacteria > Bacteroidota > Bacteroidia > Flavobacteriales > Flavobacteriaceae > Flavobacterium. Next base: position 38,302 of record NZ_AJXL01000027.1, read on the forward strand.
TGCGTGAGAAAGATGCGATTGAATTCTATAACTTAGGTTTAGGAGAATATTACACCTTTGCAAGTATTTCAGGAAGTGGAACGGGAGATTTATTGGACGCATTAATTGATTCGTTTCCTGTAAAGCCAGAACCAACGCAAGAAGAAATTGCATTGCCTCGTTTTGCGGTGGTTGGAAGACCAAATGCTGGAAAATCAAGTTTTATCAATGCATTAATTGGTAAAGAAAGATATATTGTTACTGATATTGCGGGTACTACTCGTGATTCTATTGATACAAAATTTGACCGTTTCGGTTTCGAATTTAATTTGGTTGATACTGCGGGAATTCGTCGTAAAGCTAAAGTAAAAGAAGATTTAGAGTTTTATTCTGTAATGCGTTCCGTGCGTGCCATCGAGCACGCTGACATTTGTATATTGATAATCGATGCCACTCGTGGATTTGAAGGTCAGGATCAAAGTATTTTTTGGTTAGCTGAAAAGAACAGAAAAGGAGTTGTAATCTTAGTAAACAAATGGGATTTAGTTGAAAAAGAAACGATGTCAACTAGAGACTATGAAGAAAAAATTAGAGAAGAATTAATGCCATTTACAGATGTGCCGATTCTTTTTGTTTCTGCATTAACGAAACAACGTTTATTGAAAGCATTAGAAGCGACTGTTAAAGTTTACGAAAGTAGACAACAACGTATAGCTACTTCTAAATTCAATGAGTATATGTTGAAAGTGATTGAAGCGTATCCACCACCTGCAACAAAAGGGAAATATGTAAAAATCAAATATTGTATGCAATTGCCAACTAAAACACCTCAATTTGTGTTTTTTGCTAATATGCCACAATATGTAAAAGAACCATACAAACGTTACCTTGAAAATAAAATTAGAGACAACTGGGATTTTTCAGGTGTGCCAATAGATATTTATATTAGAGAGAAATAATCTTTATTTTCATATTTATAAAAGAAAGTTTATCAAGTTAGTCATAACTCGGTAAACTTTTTTACATTGATGATAAAAAATGACGTCTGTAAATAATAAGATGGTTTGGATTACGGGAGCTTCCAGTGGCATCGGGTAAGCTTTGGCGTATGCGCAAAGTCATAGCAACTGCAAACTCATCCTTTCTGCTCGAAATGTTGAAAACCTCTTGCTGGTGAAAGCTAAATGCAAGGACGCAAAAGTGGCTGTTCTTCTTTTTGATTTAGCTGATTTCAATAGCGCTAAAAATCAAGCTGAAAAAGCCATTTCTTTTTTTGGAAAAATAGATATCTTAATCAATAATGGTGAGTGAGTCAACGTTCGCTCTTGATCGACAATGATTTTGAAGTAGACAAAAAAACTCATTGAAAGAGATCATTTAGGAACGATTGCCATCACAAAAGTACTATTGCCCCATTTTATCACTAACAAAAAAGGGCGTTTTGTAACCATCACCAGTTTGATGAGGAAATTTGGTTCGCTTTATCGTTCTGGTTACTGCGGAGCGAAACATGCTTTACATGGTTTTTTTGACGGATCGCGAACGGAGCATCAAAAAGATAATAGCAAAGTTACACTCATGCGTCCCGGATTTATACAAACTAATGTCGCAATAAATGCGCTCACGTGTAATAAATCAAAATAAAATAGCAATAATCAGGCGACGCTGAACGGTATGCCAGTAGCGGTCTTTAAAAAAAAATTAAGTGAAGG
>NZ_AJXL01000028.1 GCF_000264055.1 Flavobacterium sp. ACAM 123
TTNTTTTTTATGATTTTGTCAAGAAAACCTCTGCCATCATACATCTGGCACTGCCACCGCCACAAGCTTCAATAGTGTCTAGACTAGAGCTGAGAATTGTAGCGTGTTTTTCTAACTGCTCCACTTGTTTAGGCTTTAAACTTTGATGTGCCGCAGCACTCATTACTATATATCTTTTATCATCTGCACCACGGACTTCAAGCATGTTTCCTGCGAAATTATTAACTTGCTCTTCAGTGATTAAAATGATCTCTTTATTATCTTTTTTAAGTGTGTCCAAAACCATTTTGCGTTCTTTTTTATCATCGATGCTATCCGCACAAATCACCGCAAAAGTTTCACCCAAACACATCATAACATTCGTATGATAAATCAATTTTCGTTCTCCGTTTACCGTGTGAAAAGCTTCAAACAATACAGGCGCATAGTCAAAGTCTTCACAGAACTCAATAAACAATTCTTCATCAGCTCGAGGAGACAAAGCGCAATACGCTTTTTCATTCGCTCTATCAAGGACTAAGCTTCCGGTTCCTTCCAAGAAAAAACCATCTTCTTCTGCAGAAGTGTAATCTACAATGTTTTCCATCTTGAATCCTTTATCTTCTAACAGATCCAAAATTTCTTCGCGGCGCTCTTGACGGCGATTCACGGCAAACATTGGATACAATGCTACATCTCCATTTTGATGAAGGGAAACCCAGTTGTTTGGAAAAATACTGTCTGGAGTATCTGGATTCAGTGTATCATCCACTACCGTTACATCAACACCAACTGCTCTGAGCTTTTCAACAAAAGTATCAAATTCCTGTTGTGCTTTTATATTTACAGTTGCCGGCAAAAGATCGTCTAATACTTTTTGATAATAATTATTAACTGCCGTTTGTTCGTTCATTCTAAACGCCACCGGACGAATCATCAATATAGAATTTGTTGTTTGTTTCATTTTATTTTTTATTTGTGTAGTGACACCCTGCGGCGGCACTACTTGAAATTAATCTCTTATTAAAGGCAATGTGGAACAACGCAATAATCCTTCCTGCTTAGAAATCTCAGCATAAGGAATCTCTTCCACTGTAAAACCAACGGATCGCAACCAATTATTCAGTCTTGTGAAGTTTTTTTCAGAAACAACAACATTGGAATCAATAGAAAACACATTGGAATTCATGGTATACATTTCCTCTCGTGTAATATGAAACAAATTATCTTTCCCAAAAAGATTAACGAGATACATATAATCTGCTTCTTCACGGAATCCACTCTTATAAATAATTCCCTTATCAGAACCTACAGGTTGGAAACAACAATCAAGGTGTAAAGCATTGTCTCTGGCTTCAATTTTAGATTTAACCAAATCGAATTCTTTGACGATTTTATGCGGAAACAGCTCTTTTATAAACTGCACTCCCTCCCTATTTGTTCTTGCGGTAATATAATCTTTATAATCACTTCCTTTGTAAGTCCCTATAAAAATATGGTCATCCCATAGCATAACATCTCCACCTTCTATATGCACTTCTTCAGGAGGACGCACAACTTTTATAGCATCGACCTGATCAATTACATATTGAATAGCATCTAGTTCTCTTTCCCGTTCCGGCAAAATGTTGGATTTAATAAAAATACCATCAATAACAAAACCGATATCTCTTGTAAATATTTGATTGTAATCAGCGATTAATTGGGGTCTGAAAATTGTTACATCATATTTTTGAAGCACCACATTAAAAGCCTCGATCTCCGCCACCATATCTTTTTCAATCGGATAGGTTCCAGCCAAAATATGCTCTAATGATTTAGGATCGTATGCTTCAGCTATTGACGGTATTTCACCATTACTAATGGCGGTGCCCAAAACTACTGATCGTAATCTTGAAGTCTCATTCTTTACATTTAATTTTAACATATAGTATTTAAATTTGGACAAAGATAAAAAAAAGCCTCACTTAATAGTGAAGCTTTTTAAAATTGAAATTATCGTTTATCTACTGTTTTAAAATCTCTCAACGGAGATCCAGTATAGACCTGTCTTGGTCTTCCAATAGGCTCTTTATTTTCACGCATTTCTTTCCACTGTGCTATCCAGCCTGGTAAACGGCCAATAGCGAACATCACAGTAAACATGTCAGTAGGAATTCCTAATGCTCTGTAAATGATTCCAGAATAGAAATCTACATTTGGATATAAACTTCTTGATTTAAAATATTCATCCTCTAAAGCTAATTCTTCTAATTTTTTTGCGATTGCAAGAATAGGATCATCTACACCTAAAGTTTCCAACACTTCATCGGCAGCTTTTTTGATGATTTTAGCCCGTGGATCAAAGTTTTTATACACTCTATGTCCAAAACCCATTAATCTAAAAGGATCGTCTTTGTCTTTGGCTTTAGCCATATACTTATCCGCATCCCCACCATTTTGATGAATTTCTTCTAACATTTCAAGAACTGCTTGATTTGCACCTCCATGAAGAGGTCCCCAGAGTGCTGAAACACCTGATGATATTGAGGCGAATAAACCTGCGTGAGAAGAACCTACCATTCTTACAGTCGAAGTAGAACAATTTTGCTCATGATCTGCGTGAAGAATAAATAATTTATTTAAGGCATCAATAACAATCGGACTTGCTTTGTAAGGTCCTGTTGGTATTTCAAACATTAATTTCATGAAATTTTCAACATATCCTTTCGTATTATCATAATAATTCAAAGGATAACCCATACTTTTTCTATAAGTCCATGTTGCAATAACCAGAAATTTCCCCATCGTTTTACAAACGGCTTGATACATTTCTTTTTCATTGTCAACATTAACCGATTTAGGATTAAAAGCTGTTAATGCACTGGTCAATGCTGCTAAGACACCCATAGGATGCGCTGTTCTTGGAAAACCATCAATGATGCTTTTCATCTCCTCGTTCACTAGTGTATATTTTCTAATATCGTCTTCAAATTGTTGCAACTGAACTGCAGTTGGTAATTCTCCGAAGATTAAAAGAAAAGATACTTCTAAAAACTCGGCTTTTGCAGCCAAATCTTCAATGGAGTATCCTCTGTAACGCAGTATTCCTAACTCTCCATCTAAGAAGGTAATTTTACTTGTACAAGAACCTGAATTTTTATACCCTGGGTCAAGAGTAATTATCCCAGTTAAATCTCGTAATTTTTTAATATCAATGGCCTCTTCGTTTTCGCTTCCTTCTACAACCGGAAACTCATACTTCTTACCATCAAATTCTAGTGTAGCTATTTTTGACATAATATTTTGAAAATAAAACTTTAAATTTAATAATCTACCAAATCTAAGGATAATAACATTAAATAAAAAGAGAAATTGATAATGTTGATGTTAAATTAAACAAAAAAGCCATCCGAATAACTCGAATGGCTCTTTATAAATTATAATAAAAAATATTATTTCACCTTGAATGCTTTTTTACCCGGAAAATAAGCAGTGTCGCCAAGTTCTTCTTCTATTCTTAATAATTGATTGTATTTTGCCATACGGTCAGAGCGCGATGCAGATCCGGTCTTAATTTGACCACAATTCAAAGCAACTGCTAAGTCAGCAATTGTATTATCTTCTGTCTCTCCCGAGCGATGTGACATTACAGAAGTGTACCCTGCGTTTTTAGCCATATTAACCGCTGCAATAGTCTCGGTTAATGTACCAATTTGGTTTACTTTCACTAAAATTGAGTTGGCAATACCTCTATCGATACCCGTAGACAAACGCTCTACATTAGTTACAAACAAGTCATCTCCAACTAATTGCACTTTATCCCCAATTTTATCAGTCAGCATTTTCCATCCATCCCAGTCATTTTCATCCATTCCATCTTCAATTGAGATAATTGGATATTTAGCAGCTAATTCAGCTAAATAATCTACTTGTTCAGCAGAAGATCTGATTTTACCAGTCTCCCCTTCAAATTTAGAATAATCGTACTTACCGTTTACATAAAATTCAGCCGCAGCACAGTCTAAAGCAACCATTATCTCGTCACCAAATGTATAACCTGCATTTTCAACTGCTAATTTAATGGTATCCAAAGCATCTTCCGTTCCTCCTGCAAGAGTAGGAGCAAAACCACCCTCATCACCGACAGCAGTACTTAAACCTCTATCATGTAACACTTTTTTAAGGCTATGAAAAATTTCAGTACCCATTTGCATCGCTTGCGTGAACGAAGTTGCTTTTACCGGTATAATCATAAATTCCTGAAATGCAATCGGCGCATCTGAATGTGAACCTCCATTGATGATATTCATCATAGGAACAGGCAATGTATTAGCTGAAACTCCACCTACATATCTGTAGAGTGGCAAACCTAATTCATTAGCTGCTGCCTTTGCAACAGCAAGCGAAACACCTAAAATAGCATTGGCGCCTAATTTTGATTTATTTGCTGTACCATCTAAATCAATCATCATTTGATCAATTACATTTTGTTCAAAAACAGATGTCCCTAAAAGTTCTTCAGCAATAATGGTATTAACATTTTTCACTGCATTTAAAACTCCTTTTCCTAGATAGGCCTTTCCTCCGTCACGTAATTCTACGGCTTCATGTTCTCCAGTTGAAGCTCCAGACGGAACTGCCGCTCTACCTAGAATACCGTGCTCAGTAACTACATCTACCTCAATAGTAGGATTCCCTCTTGAATCGAAAATTTGTCTTGCGTGAATTTTGATAATAATACTCATACTACTTTATTTTAAATTTTAATAACACAAATATATTCTATCTTTTGTAATGATAATATGAAAATAATGAATCTTATCAACGAAAACGTTATAATTGTCTATAAATAAAAATTTCCTCCCCATTTTATAGAAAAACCTGCCGATTCCTGTTCATTCCATCACGCCGAAACGAAAACCCATTCCCCCTATAGTAATTGACCACGACCACCTTTCTCCCACTCCCAATACAGTAACAAACCGTTTTTTGTGTATAATACCGACTATAGAATAAACATAATCCAATTACACCGTACTATTTTCATATTACATCAGCATTACACCATAACGGCTTGAACTAAAACATAAATTCGCTGGGTATCTTCCATAAAAAAAGGATGCCTTCTTTAATTACAAGAAAGCATCCCTATCGCATTTCACAAAAAGACCAAATGTCCCTTTATCCCTTTATGTTGTCAATAAACTCATCAAATAAGTAAGATGAATCGTGAGGACCAGGACTCGCCTCAGGATGGTACTGCACTGAAAAACAATTCTTGTGCTTCATTCTCATACCAGCCACAGTTCCGTCATTTAAATGAATATGAGTAATTTCTAAATCAGCATTGTTTTCCAATTCTTCTTTATTGACTGCAAAACCATGATTCTGTGAAGTAATTTCTCCTTTCCCAGAAATTAAATTTTTAACGGGATGATTTATCCCTCTGTGCCCGTTAAACATTTTATAAGTTGAAATTCCATTGGCTAAACCAATTACTTGGTGTCCTAAACAAATTCCAAATAACGGTCTATTATTCTCAAGAATTTCTTTTGCGACTTGAATCGCTCCCACAAGTGGTTCTGGATCACCAGGTCCATTGGACAAGAAAAAACCATCAGGGCTAAAAGAGGATAAATCACTGTATGTTGAATCAAAAGGAAACACTTTAATGTAACAATCCCTTTTGGCAAGGTTGCGAAGGATATTTGTTTTAATTCCTAAATCTAAAGCTGCAATCTTATAGGTAGCATTTTCATCACCGTAGTAATAAGCGACTTTAGTAGAAACTTTAGATGCTAGCTCTAACCCCTTCATATCAGGAACATTTGCTAAAGACACCTTTAATTCGTCAACAGATGTACCGTCCGTACAAATAACAGCATTCATTGCACCATTGTCTCTAATATAACTAACCAATGCTCTGGTATCAACATCAGAGATACAGATAAGATTTTGTTTAATGAAATACTCTTCTAAGCTTCCAGAAGCATCTGCTCTCGAGTAATTGAAGCTAAAATTTTTACAAACTAAACCCGCTATTTTTATTCCGTCTGATTCTACTTCGTTTTCGTTTACACCATAATTCCCAATATGAGCGTTAGTGGCAACCATTATCTGCCCAAAATAAGAAGGATCAGTAAAAATCTCTTGATAGCCAGTCATTCCAGTATTGAAGCATACTTCTCCAAAAGTCGAACCGCTGATTCCTATTGATTTTCCGTGAAAAATAGTGCCATCACTTAGTAAGATTATGGCGCTTTGTCGTGTTGTATATTTCATTCGTTGATTTCTATTGTTTGTAAAGGTCTCATCGAACTCGCGAAGCTCGTTTCATTAGTAGTTAAATCTAGTGCAAATTTAATCCATAAATACAATGGATGCAAACTTTTCAATTTTATTATAAATAATAAGCTGTAAACACAATCATATGATTCCTGTTGCATTGCTATTTTAAAAGCATGATGAAACTCAACGGAAGGTAGAATCTTGACACCGCATATTTATTTTGTTGCAATAAAACCAAAAAAAAGGATAAACTACTAATAGTTTATCCCTGCTTTTTATTGAATGATTATCCTCATAATTATTCAGCGGTGTCGGTAGTCGTATCAGCTTCAGCAACTGGAGCCTCAGTACCTTCATCTACTTTTTTAGCTTTTCCACCACGACGGCTTTTCGCTTTTTTAACTTCTTTTTTACCACCATTGTAAAGTTCGTTAAAATCTACAAGTTCGATCATTGCCATATCAGCATTATCTCCCAAACGATTTCCAACTTTGATAATACGAGTGTATCCACCTGGACGGTCACCAACTTTAGCAGCTACGTCTCTGAACAGGTCAGTTACCGCATATTTACTGCGTAAGTAAGCGAAACAAATACGACGATTGTGAGTCGTATCAGTTTTTGATTTTGTTATTAAAGGCTCAACAAATTGTTTAAGCGCTTTTGCTTTAGCGACAGTAGTGTTAATACGCTTGTGCTCAATAAGAGAACAAGCCATATTAGCCAACATAGATTTTCTATGCGCTGTTTGCCTGCTTAAGTGGTTGAATTTTTTTCCGTGTCTCATGACGTGTTTTTTTATACTTTCATCTTGATACTATCCGTTTTGGAGATCAAAATATGAAGTAATTTATTCTTTATCTAGTTTGTATTTTGCTAAATCCATCCCGAAGTTCAAATTTTTAATAGCAACTAGTTCATCTAGCTCAGTTAAAGATTTTTTACCGAAATTACGGAATTTCATTAGGTCATTTTTATTGAACGATACTAAATCACCAAGTGTATCAACTTCAGCCGCTTTCAAACAATTTAATGCTCTCACAGATAAATCCATATCAACAAGCTTAGTCTTAAGCAATTGCCTCATATGTAATGACTCTTCGTCATACGATTCTGTCTGTGCGATTTCATCAGCCTCGAGTGTAATTCTTTCGTCAGAAAACAACATGAAATGGTGAATTAAAACTTTAGCAGCTTCAGTAAGCGCATCTTTTGGATTGATCGATCCATCAGTTTTTATTTCAAAAACTAACTTTTCATAATCTGTCTTTTGCTCAACACGGAAGTTTTCAATTGAATATTTTACGTTTTTTACCGGAGTAAAAATAGAATCCGTAAAAATAGTTCCAATTGCAGCATTCTGTTTTTTGTTCTCCTCCGCAGGAACATAACCTCTACCCTTTTCGATAGTTAAATCGAAATTTAGTTTGATTTTAGGATCAAGATTACAGATAACAAGTTCTGGATTCAGTACTTGGAAACCTGAAATGAATTTCTGGAAATCACCAGCTGTCAACTGATCTTTACCTGAAACAGAAATAGTAACTGCTTCATTATCAATATCTTCAATTTGACGTTTGAAACGTACTTGTTTAAGATTAAGGATGATTTCGGTAACATCTTCAACAACACCTGAGATAGTAGAAAACTCATGATCTACACCTTCAATACGAACGGATGTAATTGCATAACCTTCTAATGCTGAAAGCAAAACTCTTCTAAGTGCATTACCGATGGTCAATCCGTATCCTGGTTCTAAAGGTCTAAATTCAAATTTACCTTCAAAATCGGTTGAATCGATCATGATAACTTTATCGGGCTTCTGAAAATTAAATATTGCCATAAATTTCGACTAAGTCAATTATTATTTGTTGTACAACTCTACGATTAATTGTTCTTTAATGTTTTCTGGGATTTGAAGCCTAGCCGGTACAGAAACGAAAGTACCTTCTTTAACGTCATCATTCCAAGTAATCCATTCATAAACATGACTTGAATTAGATAAAGCACGTTCGATAGCCTCTAATGATTTAGACTTTTCACGAACAGCAACCTTATCCCCAGGTTTAAGGTGGTAAGAAGCAATATTTACCACATCACCATTCACGGTAACGTGTCTATGCGATACCAATTGTCTAGCGCCTCTTCTAGAAGGAGCAATACCCATTCTAAATACCACATTATCTAATCTTGCTTCACACAGCTGTAAAAGAACTTCACCAGTAACTCCTTTAGTAGCCGATGCCTTTTTAAACAAACCTCTGAATTGTTTTTCTAAAATTCCATAAGAATATTTAGCTTTTTGCTTCTCCATTAACTGGATTGCGTACTCAGATTTTTTTCCTCTTTTTTTAGCCATCCCGTGTTGTCCAGGTGGGTAACTTCTTCTTTCGAATGCTTTGTCATCTCCGAATATTGCCTCGCCAAATTTACGAGCAATTCTAGTTTTTGGACCAGTATATCTTGCCATTTTTAAAAAATTAAATTAAGGTAGAGATTATGAATTCAGGTCATATCCTTCGATAATCGTGTATTCTACCTAGTTATACTTAAATATATTATTAAACTCTACGTCTCTTAGGAGGACGACATCCGTTGTGTGGCATTGGAGTAACGTCGATAATCTCAGTCACTTCTATTCCACCATTATGTAAGGAACGAATTGCAGACTCACGTCCGTTTCCTGGTCCTTTTACATATACCTTAACTTTTTTAAGTCCTGCCTCAATAGCTACTTTACTACAATCTTCTGCTGCCATTTGGGCTGCGTATGGAGTGTTCTTTTTTGAACCTCTAAAACCCATCTTACCAGCTGAAGACCAAGAAATAACCTCACCTTTTTTGTTTGTCAAAGAAATAATGATGTTATTGAAGGTAGCAGAAATATGAGCTTCTCCCGTTGATTCAACGATAACTTTACGTTTTTTTGCAGTTGCTTTAGCCATATTACTTATTATTTAGTTGCTTTTTTCTTGTTAGCAACAGTTTTTCTTTTACCTTTTCTTGTTCTAGAGTTGTTTTTAGTTCTTTGTCCTCTTAAAGGAAGACCAGTTCTATGACGGATACCTCTATAACAACCAATATCCATTAAACGTTTGATGTTCAAAGAAACCTCAGAACGCAATTCTCCTTCAATTTTGAATTCTGATACCGCCTCACGAATTGCTCCGATCTCGTCATCATTCCAATCTTGAACCTTTTTATCTTGGCTAACTTGAGCTTTTTCTAAAACCTCAATAGCTCTACTGCTTCCTAATCCAAAGATGTAGGTAAGTGCTATAACACCTCTCTTGTTTTTCGGGATATCTACCCCTGCTATTCTTGCCATAATTATCCTTGTCTTTGTTTAAATCTAGGATTCTTTTTGTTTATAACGTACAATATCCCTTTTCTACGCACGATTTTGCACTCGGGACTTCTTTTTTTTACTGATGCTCTAACTTTCATTGTGAATATCCTTTAATATCTATAAGTAATTCTTGCTTTTGACAAATCGTATGGGCTCATCTCTAGTTTCACTTTATCACCAGGTAATAATTTGATGTAATGCATACGCATTTTTCCAGATATGTGAGCAATTACGATATGTCCATTTTCTAACTCTACACGGAACATCGCATTTGATAATGCTTCAATTATGGATCCGTCTTGTTCTATTGCTGATTGTTTTGCCATAAGATTAAGCTACTGCTTTTCTATTTTTTCCACTCTTCATTAAACCGTCATAATGTTTGTTTAACAAATATGAATTAATCTGTTGAATTGTATCTATGGCGACACCAACCATAATTATTAATGAGGTACCTCCAAAAAACATTGCCCAAGATTGTTGAACATCCATAAGACTTACAATAATCGCTGGGAACACAGCTATTAGAGCCAGAAATAAAGATCCTGGGAAAGTTATCAAAGACATCACCTTGTCAAGAAAGTCTGAAGTCTCCACCCCAGGCCTTACACCCGGAATAAACCCTCCGCTTCTTTTCAAATCATCTGACATCTTATTAGTAGGAACTGTAATTGCAGTGTAAAAGAATGTGAATACAACGATTAACGTTGCAAATACAAGGTTATACCAAAAACCGAACATATTACTAAAAGCGCCAACAACTGATTGTGATGCATCTGATTTAGACAATCCAGCAACAGCAGCCGGTATGAACATAATCGCCTGAGCAAAAATAATCGGCATAACTCCAGAAGCATTAAGCTTCAACGGAATCCACTGTCTATTACCACCCATCATATCCTGTTCAAAATCACCTGATGTAGTGCGGCGAGCGTACTGTACCGGTATCTTTCTAATTGCCATGGTTAATAAAACACATGCAACAATAACTAAAAGCCAAATAATAATCTCAATAACCAATAACATTGGTCCACCGTTGTTATTCGTGACTCTCGTAGTAAATTCCTGTATAAATGCCTGAGGAAATCTCGCAAGTATACCCACCATGATTAAAAGTGAAATACCATTTCCAATTCCTTTATCAGTTATCTTTTCACCTAACCACATGGCAAATATTGTACCTGTAACTAAGATAATCACTGAAGAAAATAAGAATTCAAAAGAATTAAACCCTAATAAAAACGCACTACTAGGTAAAGTTCTATATAGATTGTAGATATAAGTTGGTCCTTGCACTAATGTAATAACAATAGTCAACCAACGTGTAATCTGATTAATCTTTTTTCTACCGCTCTCACCATCACTTTGAAGCTTTTGCAAATAAGGAATTGCTATTCCCATAAGCTGAACTACAATAGAAGCCGAAATGTAAGGCATAATTCCTAAAGCAAAAACGGATGCCTTAGAGAACGCTCCACCAGTAAACATGTCTAATATTGAGCCAATACCACTTTTGGTCTGACCGGCTAAACTGTTTAGTTGTGTAGCATCAATTCCCGGAAGGGTAACATGTGCTCCAAAACGATAAACTAAAAGAAGACCTAAGGTAATTAGGATTCTGTTTTTTAGTTCCTCAATCTTCCAAATATTACTTATTGATTCAATAAATTTCTTCATACTAATCAAAAAATTACATTGTTACCGCTTCCCCGCCAGCAGCTTCAATAGCGGCTTTTGCAGTTGCAGTAAATTTGTGAGCAGTTACTTTTAATTTTGCTTTCAATTCTCCTCTTCCTAAAATCTTAACGATTTCATTCTTAGTAGCCAATCGGTTTGAAACATACACAGTCATATCGACAGTATCTGTAATCACACCATTGTCCACTAATAATTGAAGTGTATCAAGATTTACACCCTCGTATTCTTTACGATTGATGTTTGTAAAACCAAACTTTGGCACACGTCTTTGAAGTGGCATTTGCCCTCCTTCAAAACCAATCTTTTTAGAATAACCAGAACGAGATTTCTGTCCATTGTGCCCTCTTGCTGAAGTACCACCTTTTCCAGAACCTTCTCCTCTACCTAATCTCTTATTTTGACTGTGCGTTGAACCCTCAGCTGGTTGTAAGTTACTTAAATTCATAACAGTATTTGTTATTTAGCTTCCTCTACAGAAACTAAGTGTTTAACTTTGTTTATCATCCCAAGGATCGTAGGGTTTGAATCATGCTCTACAATTTGTCCCATTTTACGTAGGCCTAAAGCTTCCAATCCTCTTTTTTGATCAAGTGGACAGTTGATTTTACTTCTAACTTGTTTTACTAATAATTTAGCCATAATTTCCTTGAATTAACCTTTAAAAACTTTTTCTAAAGAAACCCCTCTTTGTTTTGCAACACTATAAGCGCTTCTCATTTGTAACAACGCATCAAAAGTTGCTTTAACTACGTTGTGAGGATTTGATGATCCTTGCGATTTTGATAACACATCGTGAATACCTACTGATTCTAAAACTGAACGAACAGCTCCACCAGCAATAACTCCAGTACCATGAGAGGCAGGAATTAAAAATACACGCGCACCACCAAATTTACCTTTCTGTTCGTGTGGTACTGAAAGTCCATTTAAAGGAATTTTAACTAAATTTTTCTTAGCATCTTCCACCGCTTTCGCGATTGCCTCAGAAACATCTTTAGATTTTCCTAACCCATGTCCTACAACACCATTTTCATCACCTACAACTACAATAGCAGAAAAACCGAAAGCTCTACCACCCTTTGTAACTTTAGTAACACGATTAACACTCACCAAACGATCTTTTAATTCAAGACCACTTGGTTTTACCAACTCTACATTCTTGTATTTATTAGACATAATATATTAGAATTTAAGTCCAGCCGCTCTCGCGCCTTCTGCTAATGATTTAATACGACCGTGATACAAGTAACCTCCTCTATCGAACGTTACCACTTCTATCCCAGCCTTTAACGCTTTCTCTGCTACTAGTTTTCCAACTGCAATAGCAACCTCTACGTTAGTACCTTTTCCTATTTCTTTTTCTCTTGAAGAAGCAGCCAAAATAGTAACCCCGTTTACGTCATCAATAAGTTGAGCATAAATTTCTTTGTTACTTCTAAATACAGATAGCCTCGGGTTTGTAGCAGAACCACTAATCGATTTTCTAATTCTGAATCTAATTCTCTGTCTTCTTTCAGGTTTTGATAATGACATAATCTTATTTTTTAAGCTGATTTACCTGCTTTTCTTCTTAATACTTCACCCACAAATTTAACACCTTTTCCTTTGTACGGCTCAGGCTTACGAAAACCTCTAATTTTTGCCGCAACTTGACCTAAAAGTTGTTTGTCAAACGATGTAAGTTTAACAATTGGATTTTTACCTTTTTCAGATATAGTCTCTAATGTCACTTCAGCAGCAACTTGCAAAACAATATTGTGAGAGTACCCAAGAGCTAAATCTAATTTTTGTCCTTGATTCGAAGCTCTGTAACCAACCCCAACCAATTCCAATGATTTTGTAAAACCCTCAGTCACACCAATAACCATATTATTGATTAAAGACCTGTATAAACCGTGTTTTGCTCTTTGATCTTTGTGATCAGACGATCTTTCTACTTGAACTTGACCGTCCTCAACTGTTACAGTTACGTCCGAAAACTCCTGTGTCAATTGACCATTTTTTCCTTTTACCGTAATAATACCATCTTTAACTTCTACAGTTACTCCAGCAGGGATTACAATTGGATGTTTACCTATTCTTGACATCTTATAGTCTATTTATTAGTATACGTAACAAATTACTTCACCACCAACATTCAATTGTTTTGCTTTTTTTCCAGTCATCAATCCTTTTGATGTGGAAACAATCGCAATACCTAATCCGTTAAGGATTCTTGGAATGGTTGAAGAACTTGAATATTTACGTAAACCTGGTTTACTAATTCTTTGGATATCTCTTATTACTGACTCTTTAGTATCTTTATCATACTTCAAAGCAATCTTGATTGAACCCTGAACAGCGTTGTCTTCAAATTTGTAACTTAAGATATAACCTTGATCAAATAAGATCTTAGTGATTTCTTTTTTTAGATTAGATGCAGGAATTTCGACAACCTTATGGCTTGCGGCCACAGCGTTTCTAACCCTTGTTAAATAATCTGCAATAGGATCTGTATACATATGTATTAATTTGCGGTTATGGTTTTCTTCAGATTTTCTGTCGAACCTACAACCAATTAAAATTCTTTTTTTACCAACTGGCTTTTTTAACCCCTGGTATCAATCCGTTATTTGCTAATTCACGAAATGTGACACGTGAAACACCAAATTGACGCATGTAACCTCTAGGTCTACCTGTTATCTTACATCTGTTATGTAAACGAACCGGTGAAGCGTTCTTTGGTAATTTCTGCAAACCTACGAAATCTCCAGCCTCTAACAAAGCTTTTCTTTTCTCAGCATACTTTGCTACCGTTTTTTCTCTCTTCACCTCACGGGCTTTCATTGATTCTTTAGCCATATCTTAATTCTTTTTAAAAGGTAATCCTAATTCAGTCAATAATGACTTCGCTTCCTTATCTGTTTTTGCAGTAGTTACAAAAGAGATATCCATACCTGATATTTTATTTACCTTATCGATATCAATTTCTGGGAAAATGATTTGCTCTAAAACACCAAGGTTATAGTTTCCTCTTCCGTCAAAACCAGTAGCTTTAATACCACTGAAATCTCTAACACGTGGTAACGAAGAAGTAATAAGTCTATCTAAAAACTCATACATTCTTTCTCCACGTAGAGTAACTTTCGCACCAATTGGCATTCCTTTTCTCAATTTGAAAGATGCAACATCTTTCTTTGAAATTGTAGATATCGCCTTTTGCCCAGTTATCTTTGTTAATTCATCAACTGCGTAGTCAATTAATTTTTTATCTGAAACTGCTGCTCCAACTCCACGGCTCAAAACGATTTTTTCCAATTTTGGAACTTGCATTACGTTTGTGTATCCGTACTCCTCTTTAAGAGCAGAAATTACTCTGTTCTTATATTCTTCTTTTAGTCTAGGTGTATACTCCATTACTATAGTACTTGATTAGATTTTTTTGAAAATCTTACTTTCGCATCTCCTTCAACTCTAATTCCAACTCTAGTCGTTTCCTTTGTTTTCGGATCAATTAAAGAGATGTTAGATATTTGAATAGCAGCTTCTTTTTTCACAATACCACCTTGAGGGCTTTTTGCACTTGGTTTCGTATGTTTTGAAACCATGTTTACACCTTCAACAATCGCTTTGTTCTTCTCACGGTCAACGCGCAAAACTTTACCTTCTGAACCTTTATGGTCTCCAGCAATTACTCTTACGATGTCGCCTGTTTTTATTTTTAGCTTTATCATCTTAAAACGAATTAAAGCACTTCAGGTGCTAATGATACAATTTTCATGAATGATTTTTCACGAAGTTCTCTTGCCACCGGACCAAAAACACGAGTTCCCCTCATCTCACCAGCAGCATTTAATAACACACATGCGTTGTCATCAAATCTGATATATGATCCGTCAGCTCTTCTCACTTCTTTTCTGGTACGTACAACAACTGCAGTTGAAACAGCTCCTTTTTTAACGCTTCCGTTAGGAGTAGTATGCTTTATAGAAACTACAATCTTGTCGCCAACAGAGGCATACCTTCTTTTGGTACCTCCTAAAACACGGATAGTTAAAACTTCTTTTGCTCCCGTGTTATCTGCTACTTTTAGTCTTGATTCTTGTTGTACCATAATTATTTAGCTCTTTCTAGGATTTCAACTAATCTCCAACATTTCGATTTACTTAAAGGACGCGTCTCGCTAATTCTTACAGTATCTCCAATGTTACAGTCGTTTGTTTCGTCGTGCGCAACGTATTTCTTTGTTTTCAACACGAACTTACCATATAGGGGGTGTTTTACTTTACGCACCTCTGCAACAACGATAGACTTATCCATCTTGTCCGAAGTAACAACACCAACTCTCTCTTTTCTTAAATTTCTTTTTTCTTCCATCTTTCGGCAGATTACAATGATTGCAACTCTCTTTTTGTTAGCTCTGTAGCCAATCTCGCAATAGTTCTTCTTACACTTCTTATTTGAAGTGGATTCTCAATTGGTGATAAAGCGTGAGCCATTTTTAGGTCAGCGTATGTTTTCTTAGTCAAACTAAGCTTCTCTTGCAACTCCGCTGCAGAAAGATCTTTTATTTCTGATTGTTTCATAATATAATATAGATTATGCTTCGAAATCTCTAGCAACTACGAACTTAGTTTTTACTGGAAGCTTTTGAGCCGCAAGACGTAACGCCTCTTTTGCAACTGACAAAGGAACTCCTCCAACTTCAAACATAATTCTTCCGGGTTTAACAACGGCAGCCCAATACTCAACTGCACCTTTACCTTTACCCATACGTACCTCAAGAGGCTTCTTAGTAATTGGTTTGTCTGGAAATATTTTGATCCATAATTGACCCTCTCTTTTCATGAAACGAGTTGCAGCGATACGTGCAGCTTCAATTTGACGAGAAGTAAGGAACATTCCATCTTCATGTACAGATTTAATACCAAACATTCCATTAGAAAGTTCATGCCCTCTTCCAGAGTTCCCCTTCATTTTACCTTTTTGTACCTTTCGGTATTTTGTTCTTTTAGGCTGTAACATTTTTCTTTAATTTAAAAATTACTTTCTTTTACGAGCGTCTGGTTTTCCACCTTTATTAAAGTTAGATTTCCCACGAGGAGCATCTCCACCTTTTCCGCCAGATTGTTTCTTGTCCATTCCAGCAAGCGGAGAAAGATCTCTCTTTCCGTAAACTTCACCTTTCATGATCCACACCTTGATACCCATTCTACCATAAGTAGTATGTGCTTCAGCTAATGCATAATCGATATCGGCTCTGAAAGTTGATAAAGGAACTCTTCCGTCTTTGAAACCTTCTGAACGTGCCATCTCAGCTCCATTCAAACGACCAGAAATCAAAACTTTGATACCCTCAGCGTTCATACGCATAGAGGCAGCAATAGCCATTTTGATTGCACGTCTGTAAGAAATTCTGCTTTCAATTTGACGACAGATGCTTGTAGCAACTAGATACGCGTCAAGTTCAGGTCTTTTGATTTCAAAGATGTTGATTTGAACCTCTTTGTCTGTAATTTTCTTAAGTTCTTCTTTTAACTTGTCTACCTCTTGTCCACCTTTTCCGATAATAATACCAGGTCTAGCTGTAGTGATAGTAACGGTTACAAGTTTCAAAGTTCTCTCGATGATTACTTTTGATACACTAGCTTTTGATAAACGAGCATGGATATACTTTCTGATTTTATGATCTTCGGCAAGTTTGTCACCATAATCATTTCCACCATACCAGTTTGAGTCCCATCCCCTGATGATACCAAGTCTATTTCCAATTGGATTTGTCTTTTGTCCCATCTTTATTAAATTGCTTGTGTGTTATTAATAGATCCAAGCACGATTGTTACGTGATTGGAACGTTTTCTTATTCTGTGTGCACGACCCTGTGGCGCTGGACGAAGTCTCTTCAACATCATCCCACCATCTACTGTAATCGTTTTAACAAATAACCCAGCCTCTTCCATATTAGCATCAGGATTTTTAGCTTGCCAATTGGCAATAACTGATAAAACCAATTTCTCTAATTTTCTTGAAGCTTCTTTAGAACTAAATCTTAAGATGTTAAGTGCTCTCTCTACCTTCTGACCTCTTACCAAGTCCGCTACTAAGCGCATTTTTCTAGGTGAAGTAGGGCAGTTATTCAATTTCGCGAAAGCTATAGACTTATTAGCCTCTTTTCTCGCATCTGCTGTTTCTCTTTTACGAACTCCCATTGCTTCTTATTTTTTACCTTTATTTTTCGCACCAGAATGACCTCTAAAAGATCTAGTTGGTGAAAATTCTCCTAATTTGTGACCTACCATGTTTTCTGTTACGTAAACTGGTACAAATTGACGACCGTTATGAACTGCGATAGTCTGTCCAACAAAGTCTGGAGTTATCATCGAAGCTCTAGACCATGTCTTTACAACTCCTTTATTTCCACCTGCGATGTTTTCTTGAACTTTCTTGTCTAACTTATAATGAACAAAAGGTCCTTTTTTTAATGAACGTGCCATATCTTAATTATTTCTTTCTACGTTCTACGATATACTTGTTACTCGGGTTTTTCTTAGAACGAGTTCTATAACCTTTTGCTGGTATTCCATTTCTTGAACGTGGATGTCCACCAGAAGAACGTCCTTCACCACCACCCATTGGGTGATCGACAGGGTTCATTGCAACAGGTCTTGTTCTAGGTCTTCTACCTAACCATCTTGTTCTACCTGCTTTACCAGATACAACTAATTGGTGGTCTGAATTAGAAACAGCTCCAATAGTAGCAGCACAAGTTAACAAGATTAACCTTGTTTCACCTGAAGGCATTTTGATTGTAGCATATTTCCCGTCTCTTGCCATTAACTGAGCAAATGTTCCAGCAGAACGAGCAATTACTGCTCCTTGACCTGGTCTTAACTCAATACATGAAATAACAGTTCCTAATGGAATTCTGCTTAACGGCAATGTATTACCAATTTCCGGCTGAGATTCTGGTCCCGAAAGTAATTTCTGTCCTACTTTCAACCCGTTTTGAGCAATAACATATGTTTTCTCACCATCAGCATACGCTAACAATGCAATAAATGCAGTACGATTTGGATCATATTCAATTGATTTCACTGTCGCAGGAATTCCTTCCTTAGTCCTTTTAAAATCAATGATACGATATCTCTGCTTGTGACCACCACCCGTATAACGCATGGTCATCTTTCCTTGACTATTTCTACCACCAGAGTTTTTTATCGGCGCTATCAAAGAGCGTTCCGGCTTATCAGTTGTAATGGCGTCATAACCATTCACAACTCTAAATCGCTGACCTGGGGTAATAGGTTTTAATTTTCTTACTGACATTTTTCTATCTTAGATATTGTTGTAAAAATCAATTGTTTCTCCTTCTTGTACTTGAACAATTGCTTTTTTAATTGCATTAGTCTTTCCACTGATTAAACCACTCTTAGTGTATTTTGTAGTTCTATCCGGTCTTACGTTCATTGTATTGACACTCAAAATAGTCACACCATAAGCAGCTTCAACAGCCTTCTTAATTTGCACTTTATTTGCTTTCCTGTCAACAACGAACCCGAAGCGGTTTAAAACTTCACTTTCTTTGGTTACTTTTTCCGTTACTATAGGTTTAATTATGATGCTCATATCCTATTATTTACTTAAATTTTCTTCAATTATCTCCAAAGAACTCTCTAAAAGAACTAAGTTATTAGCATTCAGAATAGCGTAAGTGCTTAATTCTAAACTACTTACCACGCTAGAAACCTTTAAATTACGTGAGGACAAATATACATTTTTATTCGTATTGCCCAACACAAACAGAGACTTTTTATTATCTAACTCTAAAGCTTTCAAAACATTAATGAAATTTTTAGTGCTTGGCGTTTCAAAATCGAAGTCTTCAAGAACGATTATATTCGCCTCTTTTGCTTTAATTGAGAAAGCAGATTTTCTTGCCAAACGTTTCAAGTTTTTATTCAATTTGAATGAATAACTTCTTGGTCTTGGCCCAAAAACTCTACCACCACCTTTAAACAATGGATTCTTTGCACTACCCGCACGAGCAGTTCCAGTTCCTTTTTGTTTTTTAATCTTACGTGTACTTCCCGCTACTTCAGCTCTCTCTTTTGCTTTGTGCGTCCCTTGTCGTTGATTCGCTAAATACTGCTTAACATCAAGGTATACTGCGTGATTATTTGGTTCAATTGCGAATACTGCATCAGAAAGTTCAACCTTTCTTCCAGTATCTTTTCCGTTGAAATCTACTACTTTTACTTCCATTACTTGTGAATGATTACATAAGAGTTGTTACATCCAGGAACGCATCCTTTTATAACAAGTAGGTTCTTTTCAGCCACTACTTTTAAAACTCTAAGGTTTTGAACGTTTACATTTTCTCCTCCCATTCTTCCAGCCATACGCATTCCTTTGAATACTCTAGATGGATAAGAAGAAGCCCCTACAGAACCTGGTGCTCTTAAACGGTTATGTTGACCGTGAGTTGCTTGACCAACACCACCAAAACCGTGACGTTTCACAACCCCCTGAAAACCTTTACCTTTCGATACACCTTGTACATCTACAAATTCTCCTTCTGAAAACATAGTGACATCTATAAGATCTCCCAGTTTTTGTTCTGTTGCAAAATTCTGAAATTCAACGACTTTTTTCTTAGCTACAGTTCCCGCTTTTTTAAAGTGACCTAAAGCCGCTTTTGTGGAATGTTTCTCGTTTTTGTCATCGAAACCCAGTTGCAACGCTTCGTACCCGTCAACACCAATGGTTCTGACTTGGGTAACAACACAAGGACCAGCTTCAATTACTGTACAAGGAATATTCTTCCCGTTTTCATCGAAAATACTAGTCATGCCGATTTTTCTACCAATTAACCCAGACATAAATATTAATTATTAATTATTAAATATAAAAATAGAACACATCATTTAAGTGGACCTTATTTTTAAAGTGGTGCAAAAGTATAACTTATTTACACACAATCCAAAAAAAACTTCCACTTAAACAAAGTGCCCTTTTTACTCTTAAGAAAATCCTTAAACTTTGATCTCTACTTCAACTCCACTAGGCAATTCTAATTTCATTAAAGCATCAATAGTTTTAGAGGAAGAGGAGTAAATGTCAATCAATCTCTTGTATGACATTACTTCAAATTGCTCTCTCGCCTTTTTGTTAACGTGCGGAGAACGTAGCACTGTAAAAAGTTTTTTGTGAGTTGGTAATGGAATTGGTCCTGTTACCACTGCACCGGTACTCTTCACCGTTTTTACAATCTTCTCAGCAGACTTGTCTACCAACATATGATCGTAAGATTTTAGTTTTATTCTGATTTTTTGACTCATTTTCTTAAAGATTAAGCGTTTCCTTTTGCTTTTTTAATTACTGCTTCTGAAATATTAGAAGGAGTTTCCGCGTAATGTGAAAATTCCATAGTAGATGTTGCTCTACCAGATGAAAGCGTTCTTAATGTTGTAACATAACCGAACATTTCTGATAATGGCACATCAGCCTTAATTGTTTTAGCACCCGCTCTATCACCCATGTCATTAACCTGACCTCTACGACGATTGATATCACCTACGATATCTCCCATGTTTTCTTCTGGTGTAATAACTTCCATTTTCATGATTGGCTCAAGAATAACAGCACCTGCAGCTTTAGCAACTTCTCTGTACCCCATTCTTGCCGCTAACTCAAAAGAGAGTGCATCAGAATCGACAGGGTGAAAAGATCCGTCAGTTAAAGTTACTTTCAAACTATCCACTTGATAACCAGCCAAAGGACCCGTTTTCATAGCTTCTCTAAAACCTTTCTCTACAGATGGGATATATTCCTTAGGAACGTTACCACCTTTTACAGCATTAACAAATTGTAATCCTTTTGGAACTTTTCCTTCCACTTCATCAGCTGGCTCTAATTTAAACACGATATCACCGAATTTACCACGACCACCTGATTGCTTTTTGTATGTTTCTCTATGAACGGCAGACTTGGTAAAAGCTTCTTTGTACTCAACTTGAGGCTCACCTTGGTTTACTTCAACTTTGAATTCACGACGCATTCTATCAACTAAGATGTCTAAGTGAAGCTCACCCATCCCTGAGATAATAGTTTGTCCTGATGACTCATCTGTCCTAACCGTAAACGTTGGATCCTCTTCTGCTAATTTAGCCAAAGCCATACCCATTTTATCAACGTCTGCTTTAGTTTTAGGCTCAATTGCAATACCAATTACCGGTGCAGGGAATTTCATACTTTCTAGGATAATTGGGTGTTTTTCATCACACAATGTATCTCCAGTTTTAATATCTTTAAATCCTACTGCCGCTCCAATATCTCCTGCTTCGATAAAATCGATTGGGTTTTGCTTGTTAGCGTGCATTTGGTATATTCTTGAAATTCTTTCTTTATTTCCTGAACGTGTATTCAATACATAAGAACCTGCATCTAAACGTCCTGAATAGGCACGGAAAAAAGCTAAACGTCCTACGAAAGGATCTGTAGCAATTTTAAATGCTAAAGCAGCGAATGGCTCCTTAACATCTGGCTTACGCATTATTTTAGTTTGATCTTCTTCCAATAAATCAGCATCATCAGGATGAATTCCTTCAATGCTATCTTTATCTACTGGAGAAGGCAAGTATTTACATACTGCGTCTAACATGAATTGAACGCCTTTATTTTTAAAAGAAGAACCAGCAATCATAGGAATGATAGCCATATCCATAACAGCAGCTCTTAATGCTTTATTGATTTCTTCCTCTGTAATAGAGTTTTCATCTTCCATGAATTTTTCCAACAAATTTTCATCATAATCAGCAACTGCCTCAATAAGAATAGATCTGTATTCCTTCACTTCATCAAGCATTTCCTCAGGAATAGCCACAACATCAAAAGTCGCCCCTTGTGTTTCATCATGCCATACAATAGCCTCGTTTTTTACTAAATCCACAATACCTTTGAAATCATTTTCTTCACCAATTGGCAAAGTGATTGCAACAGCATTTGATTTTAGCATGTCTCTAACTTGTTGACAAACCATCAAAAAGTCAGAACCTTGACGATCCATTTTATTCACGAACCCAATACGTGGTACCTTATATTGATCTGCTAATCTCCAGTTTGTTTCTGATTGTGGCTCAACACCATCTACAGCACTAAACAAGAAAACTAACCCATCAAGCACACGTAATGAACGATTCACCTCTACAGTAAAATCAACGTGTCCTGGGGTATCAATAATATTAAAGTGATATGGCAATGTCTCTGGCAACGCTTCACCCTGTCTCATTGGAAAATTCCAAGAACAAGTTGTCGCTGCAGATGTAATTGTAATACCTCTTTCTTGCTCCTGAGCCATCCAGTCCATTGTCGCAGCACCATCGTGCACCTCACCAATTTTATGTGACTTACCAGTATAAAAAAGAATACGCTCCGTTGTTGTTGTTTTACCAGCATCAATGTGAGCAGCAATTCCAATATTTCTTGTATATTTTAAATCTCTAGCCATTTCTTATGAATTAAAATCTAAAGTGAGAGAATGCCTTATTAGCTTCTGCCATCTTGTGCGTATCCATTCTTTTCTTAACAGCAGCTCCTTCTTCTTTAGCCGCAGCCAAACATTCCGAAGCTAACCTTTGCGCCATAGACTTTTCATTTCTTCTTCTTGAATAAAGTATCAACCACTTCATCGCCATAGAAATCTTTCTGTCTGGTCTAATTTGCATTGGAATTTGAAACGTAGCTCCACCTACTCTACGACTACGTACTTCTACGTGAGGCATAACGTTTGCTAAAGCATCTTTCCAAATGTCTAATGATGGTTTTTCTGCATCTTGCTTTTTAGCCTCTATAATGTCAATTGCATCATAAAAAACTTTAAAAGCTGTTGATTTCTTACCGTCCCACATTAAGTTGTTCACAAAACGTGTTACCAATTGGTCGTTAAACCTTGGATCTGGTAAAAGTGGTCTTTTCTTTGCCGCTCTTTTTCTCATGTCTTTTTTTTAATAAAACGCTACTACTTTGGCATCACAATAAATCATGTTGCGAAAGAATAACATTTTAAATTACTTTTTTGCTTCTTTTGGGCGTTTAGCACCATACTTAGATCTTCTTTGCGTTCTTCCTGCTACTCCTGACGTATCAAGTGCACCACGAACGATGTGATATCTAACTCCTGGTAAATCTTTTACCCTTCCACCCCTAACTAATACTATCGAGTGCTCTTGTAAATTGTGTCCTTCACCAGGGATGTATGCATTTACTTCATTACCATTTGTCAAACGTACACGCGCTACTTTACGCATTGCAGAGTTTGGTTTTTTTGGTGTAGTAGTGTAAACACGCGTACAAACCCCTCTTCTTTGAGGACAAGAATCTAAAGCAACCGATTTACTCTTCTTAGTCATCTGAGTTCTTCCTGTTCTTACTAATTGTTGAATTGTTGGCATAATTAATACTAAAAATTTATTATGTATATTAAATTCCCGCTTTTTACGGGGTTGCAAATGTATAAATTATTTTTCACTCTGCAAATGTTAATTCATTAATTTTTATCTCGAGTAAACATTTGTTCTCTAATGGAATAAAGAATCCTACTTATCCATTAGCTTAATAAATCAAACACCCAACCAAAGCCTCCTTTGTGCTGATTCACAAGCCGCTCGATTTTTATGTTAAACATTCGATATTTACAGTACATTTATAAAAACTTAAAACTCATTGAAATATTTCATACTTCCTATTTTACTATTTATACTTAGCTTACATTGCGGCGCTCAAAATTTTGAATTGCAATTAACCGCCACTTCCTCAGCAGAAAACAAAATAATCGATTCTCTAAACTACACCCCGCGCCACAAAAACTTAAATTCTTTACGTTTAGAAATCGAAACAACCTCCCAGAGACTATCAAATTTAGGCTATATTGAAAACGCCGTAACGGAGCGCCATCAAGCAAACGACTCCACTTACATTGCGAAATTTCACTTAGGCACAAGAATAAAATTTGTACACATACATATCGGTAAAAATAAAGCTACTGCAAAATTACTGTCAACCCACATAAAGCAGGACAGTATTTTCCTCCAGTACGCCGACGTGGAAAATTTTTTACAACAAAACACAATAAAATTAGAAAAAGAAGGCTACTCCCTGGCCAAAGTTAAACTGACCAATATCCAAAAAAAAGGAAATACACTTTTTACCGAATTGCAATTCGAATCAGAAAACCGCAGACAACTAAATGCTATCGTAATAAAGCACTCCGAAGATTCGCAGCAAAACAATTTTCCAAAGGGACATCTTACTCAAATCAGTCGCAGATACAAAAACAAAGTTTTTAATCAAGACATCGTAAGCAAAATAAATAGTGAGTTTGAAAAGTTCGGATTTGTAAACCAAATAAAGTATCCTGAAGTTCTTTTTACAGAGGACAGCACCAAAGTTTACGTGTATCTACAGAAAAGAAAGTCAAACACTTTTGACGGCTTCATTGGATTCAGCAATAACGAAAACAAAAAATTAACTTTGAACGGCTACCTTGATCTCAGTTTACAAAACACCTTGCATGTTGGTGAACAATTTTCTCTCTATTGGAAAACCGACGGAAATGGACAAAGAACATTTAAAACCTCTTTAGAATTACCCTATCTATTTACAAGTCCCATCGGCTTAAAAGGAGAATTGAACATCTTCAAACAAGATAGTACGTTTCAAAACACCAAAACGGCAATCGACATCAGCTATTTTGTAAATTACGATACCCGAATCTATCTCGGATACCAATCAACGGTGTCAAGCGATATACAGAACGCCGGAAGCTCGATGATCAGCGACTACACTAATTCCTTTGTCACAGCAAATTTGGACTATTCGTATTACGACTACACCAACTCTCTATTTTTAAAACAATCAACACTTCTGCTCAAAACAGGCTCAGGAAACAGAGAAATGCAAAATCAAGCAGAGAATTCTAAAAAAAACAAACAGTTTTTTTTAGAATTACAGGCAATACTTACTTTCAACTTGAACAGCAAAAATAATGTTAATATAAAGACACAAAATTATTACCTGCACAGTTCTAACTATTTCACGAATGAATTGTATCGTTTTGGGGGAATAAACTCTATTAGAGGATTTATCGAAAATAGTTTAACCGCTAACTTCATGACTTCCATCCTTACCGAGTATCGATATGTCGTTTCGCCCAGTCTATATTTCCACACCATTCTTGATTACTGTAGGCTAGAGGGCCCTGCTGCAATCGCAACTGGAGATAAAAAAAATAATTTACTGGGAATTGGGATTGGACTTGGCGCTCAAACTAAAGCTGGATTACTTAAAATATCAATGGCAAACGGAAGTTCAAGAAATAGAAAAAATAAAATTTTCTAACACAATCATTCACCTAAGCTACAACGTTAAATTCTAAGTTACGAAGAAAAAAACCATTTATTTTATTAGGATAGTTAACAAATTATTAAGAGTTTTGTAACACTAATTCAAAATAATTAAAAATGAAACTAAAGTTCAATGGAATCTTAGTACTACTAGTAGTGCTGATGGCGCAACTAACTTTTGCGCAAGAGAGAGTTGTGACAGGTGTTGTTTCTGACAATGCAGGAATGCCTATACCAGGCGTTAGTGTGTTAGTTAAAGGAACAAAATCTGGTACAAACACTGATTTTGACGGGAAATATGCAATAAGAGCTACTCCAAGTCAAATTTTAACATTTAGCTACATTGGGATGAAAACCCAATCAATGGCGGCTTCTTCAACATCTGTAAATGTTACAATGATTGGAGATGCATTCGAACTTGAAGGAGTTGTAGTAACTGCTTTAGGTATTAAAAGAGAGAAAAAAGCACTTGGATATGCAACACAACAAGTAAGTGGTGACGAAGTATCTGACGTGAAAAGTGCCAATTTTGTGAACTCCCTTTCTGGTAAAATTGCAGGTTTAGATATTAAATCATCGGGGAATTTCGGTGGATCTACTCAGGTAGTTATTAGAGGTAATAGCTCAATCGCCGGTAACAACCAAGCTTTATTTGTTGTTGATGGCGTGCCAATTGATAACGGTAACTCAAACGGTGCAAACCAGCAATCTGGTAGAGGTGGATATGACTACGGTAATGCTGCGTCTGACATCAATCCTGATGACATTGAGTCTATTAACGTACTTAAAGGAGCTGCTGCAACCGCACTTTACGGTTCTCGTGCTTCTAATGGTGTTGTAATGATTGTTATGAAAAAAGGTAGAAACAGAAAAGGTCTTGGTGTAACCATATCATCAAGTTTAACTTTAGGAAATGCTGACTCATCCACTTTACCTAAATATCAAAATAAATACGGAGCAGGTTATGGTCCTTACTATGATTCTGCTGACGGATACTTCAATTTAGCTGATATCAATGGCGATGGTGTTGATGATTTAACGACACCTTTTACTGAGGATGCTTCGTACGGTGCTGCATTTGACCCAAGTTTATTAGTTTACCAATGGAACTCTATTTATCCGCAATTAACAGATACGTACCAGAAAGCGACTCCTTGGGTAGCGGGTAAGAATAATCCAAATTCAGTGTGGGGTACAAGCAGCACGGCGGTTAACTCTGTCTCCTTAGACGGGGGTACAGACACTAGCTCATTTAGATTAGGTTTTACCAACTTACTAGCTGAAGGTAACTTACCAAACAGTAATATTAAGAGAAATACAATCACTTTTTCAGCATCGCAAGATCTTTCTGATAAATTAACTGCTTCTGCTAGTTTCAATTTTGTAAAAGCGGACGGTAGAGGTAGAAATGGTACTGGTTATTCTGCCGGTAACATCATGCAACAATTTAGACAATGGAATCAAATGAATGTTGATTTTGGTGCACAAAAAGATGCTTATCTTACCACTGGTGACAATATTACTTGGAACCCTAATGGTCCTGATAATCTAAAACCAATCTATTCAGACAATCCATACTGGACTTTCTACGAAAATTATGAGACGGATACAAGATCAAGATATTTTGGTAATGTCGCTTTAGACAACAAAATCAATGACTGGTTAAGTGCTATGGTAAGATTCTCTTTTGATACTTACAGCGAACTACAAGAGGAAAGAATCAATGTTGGAAGTTCTGACGTATCATCGTATTCAAGACGTAACAGCAATGTGTCTGAATTCAATTACGATGCAATGTTAAATTTCAATAAAGATTTAACTGAAAAACTAAACCTAGAAGGAAATATTGGTTTCAACTTAAGAAACAATATTGCGAACAGTATCTCTGCGAGAACTAACGGTGGTTTAAATTTGAGAAGCTTGTATTCTCTTTCTAATAGTGTAACCCCTATTAATGCTCCACTAGAATACGACGCTAATCAGTTAGTAGACGGTGAGTATATTAGAGCAAGTTTAGGTTATGATGGTTATGCTTTCTTAGAAGGTTCATACCGATCTGACCGTTCTTCTACATTACCAAAAGACAACAACAGATTTGATTATTTCTCTGTCTCTGGAAGTTTAGTGTTCTCTAACCTAATTGATGCTCCATGGCTGTCATTTGGTAAGGCAAGAGCAAATTACGCTGAAGTTGGTAGTGCTACAGATCCTTACAATGTATTTAATACATTTAATATAGGAACTCCGTTTAACGGAACTGGTATCGCATCGAATCCGGGTGCTCAAGCTAATTTGAATCTTTTACCTGAGAGACAAGAAAGTTATGAATTTGGATTAGAAATGTCTTTTTTAAACAGACGCGTTGGTTTTGACGTATCGTACTACAACAACCAAAACATCAACCAGATTACAGCTATTCCCTTATCTACATCAACTGGATACGGTTCCGCTTTATTGAATGCTGGAACTATCGAAAACAAAGGTGTAGAAGTACAATTTAACGCTACTCCATTTAAAACTGCTGATTTCAGATGGGATCTAAACCTTAACTGGACACAAAATAAAAGTTTAGTTGTTGAACTGTTAAATGGAATTGAAAACTTACAATTAGCCGGTTTACAAGGTGGAATTTCTATCAACGCAACTCCAGGTCAACCTTACGGAACAATCAGAGGTAGTGATTATATTTATGCTGCTAATGGTCAACCTATCGTTAACCAAACAGGATCGGCAAGTAGAATTGGTACTTACCAGAGAACAGGTGAAAATAACAGTGTAATTGGTGATATCAACGCAGACTGGAAAGCCGGTCTTAACAACAGCATCACTTACAAAAACTTAAATTTAAGTTTCTTACTGGACATGCAAAAAGGGGGAGATGTTTTTTCTCTTGATACATGGTATGGGTATGCAACAGGTATGTATGACTTTTCTGCTGCTAATAATGAACTAGGAAACCCAGTAAGAGATATAGTTACAGGAACTCCTGGAAACTACGGAGCTAATTCTGGTGG
The DNA here is from genome assembly GCF_000264055.1 of Flavobacterium sp. ACAM 123. Taxonomy (GTDB): domain Bacteria; phylum Bacteroidota; class Bacteroidia; order Flavobacteriales; family Flavobacteriaceae; genus Flavobacterium. The sequence continues at coordinate 28,689 of NZ_AJXL01000028.1, forward strand.
TATTATCTTAGATGGTGTTGCTCCTGATGGTACAAAAAATACCGTTAGAGGAAATGCTGGTACATATTTAAACCCATGGGGTTACGCAAGAGCTCCTAATAAACTACACGTTTATGATGCTGGGTATATTAAATTGCGTGAAGCAAGTTTAACTTACAACTTTGGTGCTCCAGTATTAGACAGATTACCTTTCACTACTGCTTCGCTTTCTATCATTGGCAGAAACTTATGGATTATCGACAAAAATACTCCGTATGCAGACCCTGAAGCTGGTTTAAGTTCTGGAAATGTTCAAGGTTACCAATCTGGTGCTTACCCTTCTATTAGAGAAATTGGAGCAAGTCTTAAATTACAGTTTTAAAAAATTACATTATGAAAAAAATAATATTAACAGCGTTATCTATTCTTGCTTTAGTATCGTGTCAATCTGATGACGCATATGAGAACCTCAATAGAGACCCAAAGAATCCGACTCAAGTTGATGCAGCGTTTCTATTCAACAGTGCAACAAAAAGCTTAGTGAGTCAAATGACAAGTACCAATGTAAACACTAACGTTTTTAGATTGTTAGGACAACACTGGACGGAAACAACGTATGTAGATGAAGCCAATTATGACTTCAATACACGTAACATCACCAATGCACATTGGTCTGAACTATACAGAGATGTAATTCTGGATTTATCTACTGCAAAAGAGAATACTGATGCAAGTACTAAATTATCTGCAGCGACTAAAAGCACAAGAAATGCTCAAATCGAGATATTAAGTGTTTACGCTTGGGCTAACTTAGTGGAGACATTTGGAGACGTTCCTTATTCTCAATCGTTGAATCCAGGTACTTATGTTTTACCTGCCTACGATGACGCAGCTACCGTTTATTCAGACCTACTTACCCGTTTAAATGCTGCAATACCAAATTTAACTGATAGCGGCTTTGGTGCTTCAGATCCAATATATAGTGGAAACACTGCTAATTGGAAAAAATTTGGTAACTCATTAAAATTAAGAATGGGTATCCGTATTGCAGACGTTCCCGCAATGTCCGCTAAAGCACAATCAGCAATTACAACTGCAATCAGTGGTGGTGTCTTCACTTCAAATGCAGATAATGCCGCTTTGAAATATGAAAGCGCCCCACCAAACACTAACCCATTGTGGGAGGACTTAGTGCAGTCTGGACGATCTGATTTTGTTATCGCAAACACTTTAGTGGATTTCATGAACAACCTCAATGATCCAAGAAGATCAATGTACTTTGATCAAAATTTAGGTGCGGGAGTGTACGTAGGTGGACCTTACGGTGAAAACAATCCTTACGCCACTTACACACACGTAGGAGATAAGTTATTAGAGCCCACTCTTCCAGCGTCTTTAATGGATTATGCAGAAGTTAATTTCTATTTAGCCGACGCCGCTGAACGCTCTATATCAGGAACTCCTGCATCAGCAGCTGGATTCTATAATAAAGGTGTTACTGCTTCATTTGACTATTGGGGAGTAACTGGTGCTGCAACTTACTTACTTAATCCTAAAGTAGCTTACGCTACAGCGCCAGGAACATGGCAAGTAAAGATTGGAAATCAACTTTGGTTGGCTATGTACAACAGAGGTTATGAAGCATGGACTGCCTGGAGAACTTATGACATCCCCGGTTTTAACTTACCTGCTGGATCTGGACTTCCTGTTCCAACCAGATTGACATATCCAATTAGCGAACAAAACTTAAACAAAACTAACTATTCTGCAGCTTCTACAGCTATAGGTGGTGACGAACAAACTACAAAACTATTCTGGGATAAAAACTAAGAAAATACTGTTCGATTTTAATGCATTGAAGGCTGCCCATAGGGCAGCCTTTTTTATTGTCACCGCATCACCACCACTATCATTAACTGATATACTAAAAAAAGCAGCAGAGTAAAGACAGTAGAAATCCCCCACCTCGCCAAAAATTTATACCGATTGTAAAACCAGTTTAGTCCAATTACATCGGAGTAATTTCATATTACACGGCAATTATACCTTAACCTATTGGAGTGAAATATAAGCTAATTAGCTAATTCATTTTACTACTGAACAACTATTTACCTTTCAACCATTTGTAACCAATAATAATTACATGTAAAGGCGACATAAAATATCCAGGCATTCTAGCCTAAAAGCGATTTAAGCTCAATTCTGGAACTACCCTCAATATTATTAAAACCATCATCGAAAGCTGGTGGTTTTTTTTTATATCTTTGCACCATGGAAAAAGAACATCAAATATTTGGGATTAGAGCAATAATCGAAGCGATTCAAGCCGGCACAACAGTAGACAAAGTTTATATTCAAAAGGAAGCGAGTAGCGAATTGATGAAAGACTTAATGAAAGTGATGAAGCGCGCTAATGTAAACTTCTCCTATGTTCCTGTAGAAAAATTAAACAGATTAACCCCTAACAACCACCAAGGCGCGGTCGCTAGCATCTCTCCTATTTCCTTTTTTGATTTAGAGACCTTAATCGAAACAGTGGTTGAAAATGGAAAAGCCCCGTTATTCCTTATATTAGATCAAATTTCTGATGCCCGTAATTTTGGTGCTATCATCAGAACCGCTGAGTGTACCGGAGTAAATGGAATAATAGTACAAAAAGCAGGTTCCGCTCCAGTAAATGGAGATACCGTAAAAACATCAGCAGGAGCAGTATTTAATATTCCCATTTGTAAAGTAGAGCATATCAAAGATGCCATCTTCCTTTTGCAAGCGAGCGGAATTAAGACTATTGCTGCAACAGAGAAAACAGATAATACTATTTATGACGTTTCTTTAAATGAGCCCGTAGCCATTATTATGGGATCGGAAGACCGCGGTGTCAACCCATCAGTTTTGAAAATTGTTGACGAAAAAGCGAAACTGCCTATGTTTGGAACCATTGGCTCCTTAAATGTTTCAGTTGCTTGTGGCGCTTTTTTATATGAAGCGCTAAGACAAAGAAGATAATCCAATTACCCCTACTCCCTTAAAACGGGAGCAGGTATAAATGTCTCTAAAACGAATCAGGACTCCAGTCTTGATTCGTTTTTCTTTTATATTTAGCAACCTCTACAAATAAAAACTCCGTAAGACTCCCCACTATTATAACAATTCTACATTATATTGTTAAAACAGTAAGATAAACGAAACTTACAGACTTCATTTATTGATCACTAATTTCTATTTCAATAAAAAAAAAGAGCGAGTAAATATCGTAAAGGCAGTGTAATCAGATATATATAAATTTTTAACAAGGTTAATGACATAAGCTTACCATTAGTCACATATATAACAATATTTGATAAAATCCTACACTTTACATTATAGTAATATTAACATTTCCACAAGATATTTGCGACACTAATCCAAATTATCTAAAAATGAAACCAAAGTTTAATCGAATCTTGATGCTTCTACTAGCATTAATTACGCAAATCACCTTTGCGCAGGATAGGACCGTGAGTGGTACTGTATCTGACAACTCAGGACTACCTCTACCTGGAGTAAGTGTTATTGTAAGAGGCACTCAAAACGGTACCCAAACAGATCTTGACGGAAAATATGCTATCAAAGCTTCTACCACACAAAGCTTAGTATTTAGTTACATTGGGACGGAAACTCAAGAATTGAAAGCTGGTTCTCCTACTATTAACGTAAGACTTAAAAGTACGTCTCAAGCACTAGAAGAAGTCGTAGTTGTTGGTTACGGAACACAAAAGAAAAAAGATGTGACAGGTTCTATTTCCCAAGTTAAAGGAAATGCTATCTCTAATCTTGCTGCTCCAAGTTTTGAATCACAATTAGCAGGTAGAGCTGCTGGTGTACAGGTTACTACCAATTCTGGAGTTTTAGGACAAGCACCTGTAATTCGTATTCGAGGAGTTGGTTCTCTTACATCTGGAACGTACCCATTAGTTGTTGTGGACGGAGTACCTATTTTTACAGGAGATGTAGGAGGGTATGCGAACACAAATGCATTGGGGGACATAAACCCTGCGGATATCGAATCAATGGAAATTTTAAAAGATGGTTCAGCTACTGCTATTTACGGCTCTAGAGCAGCTAATGGTGTAATTTTAATAACCACTAAAAGAGGTAAAGGGGGACGATTCATAGCGAACTACAATACGTATATGGGCGCACTTGAACCAATAAAAACGCTCAGTTTATTAAAAACTAAAGACTTCATTACAATCCAAAATGAAAAAAGAACCAATCGAGGCGCTGCGCTTTGGGCTGCCGGTGACACTTACGATACGGACTGGCAAAAGGCGGTACTTCGTTCAAGCGCATTGCAGATAGACCATAATCTTTCCTTATCCGGTTCTACAGATAAAACTAACTATTATTTCTCCATGGGATATAATAAACAAGAAGGTGTAGCAATAGCAAACGAACAAATTAAATACAACGTACGTGCTAATGTAGATCAGAAAGTAAAAAGCTGGTTGAACATAGGTACTAACATTGCTATCTCCAGAACTCAGAATGACGGCTTAAACGTGGGTACAAATAGCTTATCGGGATTAATGTTTAACGCAATGCGTCAATTGCCAAACACTGCTGTTTTTGACGCGACTAACCCTACCGGGTATAATATCATCGGAGCTTCTGTTGGACAAGGACAAAACTTTTCAGTTATTGCCAATAATTTACCAAACATTAGGTATGTATTAGACAACAACATTTTAAGATCTAAAATTGACAGATCTTTAGTTAGTGTTTATGCCAATGCAAAAATCACTCCCTCTCTATCTTTTAAAACACAAGCTGCCGTTGATGCAATTGGAACGGAAGGATTTCAATATCTCAACCCCATAAATGGCGATGGTGCCGGTGTAGCGGGATTAATTAGAAATGATTTTACCAATTTAACACGTTGGAATATCCAAAATGTATTGTCGTATAACAAAACATTTGCGGGCGTGCACAACCTAGGCGCAACAGCAATTTACGAAGCACAACAACAAAGAGTGAATCGTTTCATGGGTGGTGGTAATGGGCTATCATCTACTTTTTTCAACCAGAACGTGATAAGCGGTTCCTATACTACGCCCTTTTCTGAAGGATCTCTATCTGAAAACGGAATTTTATCATATGCTGGTAGATTGACGTACAACTACAAAGAAAAGTACTATATTCAAGGATCTATCCGTAAAGATGGACTTTCGGCTTTGCCATCAGCTAACAAATGGGGGACTTTCCCGGGTGTTTCAGGAGGTTGGACCGTTAGCAATGAATCCTTCATGCAATCAATTGAAAATGTTGTATCAGAATTTAAATTACGAGCTTCATATGCTGAAGTAGGAAATACAGATATTGGCAATTATCCTTCATTAGGGTTATACAACAACGCAAAATATGCTGATTATAATGGGATAGCTTACTCACAGGCAGGTAACGATCAGTTACAATGGGAAACTTCCATCAAAACTGATTACGGTGCTGATTTGAGCTTGTTCAACAATCGTTTACGATTTACTTACGATTATTACATTAATAATCAAAACGGTTTGATCTTAGATGTACCACAACCACTTTCATTGGGAGTTCCTGGTAACTCGATCGCAAAAAATATTGGAGCTATAAAAAATACTGGTCACGAATTGTCAGTAGACTTTAATGCTGTTACTAGCGCTAACTTTAAATGGAACATAAATGCTAATATTTCATTTGCTAAAAGTGAAGTTGTAACTTTAGTGAAGGGACAAGATATTTTGAATGGCGATAATTTATTACGTGAAGGTGAATCTCCTTTTTCTTTATATGGATACAAATATTTTGGAGTCAATGCTTCTAATGGTAACCCAATTTACTTCAAAGCAGACGGTACCTTAGTGCAGGGAAACATAGACACTCAAGCGTATAGAGTTTATGATCCAAATAACCCTACAGATATCTCAGTAGCATCTTCATTGAGCTCTTCTGACAAAAGAGTACTTGGTAATGTATTACCAAAATACTTTGGAGGACTAATAAACAACATGACATATAAAAATTTAGATTTAACATTCATGTTCCGTTTTAGTGGAGGTAATAAAATCTTTAATGCTACAAGACGAGAAGGTTTAGCTCAAAACTTTAACAACAACTCTACAGAAATTTTGGGTAGATGGCAAAACGCAGCTAATCCTGGTGATGGCTGGACTCCAAGATTAAGAGACGATAGAGAAACATTTATTAATATCAACCAAGCTTCTACTCGTTTCCTAGAAGACGCTGATTTTATTAAATTGGACAACATCACTTTGGGATACAGTTTAGCAAAAACAATAACACAAAAAATTGGTGTTGATAAATTTAGACTTTACGTTCAAGGCCAAAATTTATTAGTAATTACTAAATACAGCGGTCTTGATCCTGAAATGGAAATTAGAGGTATAGATTATAATGGTACGCCAAGATCTCGAATATTTACTCTAGGACTAAATGTTGGTTTCTAATTTAATAAATAAACAAAATGAAAAATAAAAATAAAACAATAAATACCTGGGGCACAAAATTATTTGCTTCACTTTTATTAGCATCGTTCTTCCTTACCTCATGTGAAGAAGAAAAAATAATAGATTTAGCTCCTTTTAATAGCATCTCAGAAACTGCAGCTTTCACCACGCCGGCACTTATAGATTTATCCGTAACTGGTATGTACAATGGGGCTGCAATAGGCGCCTACAACGGTCCTGCTACCGGTACTAGTGGAAGGGGATACATATTCGGAGCTGCTTTTGTTCAACAAGGCGACAATAGAGGTGAAGACGCTCTTAATTTAGCCACTTTTTACCAACTGACCTACACAGGTACTTACGATCCAACAACAGCAAATAACACCTATTATTGGGCAGATGGTTACCGATTGATAAACAGAACAAACATCGTAATTGAAGGTGTTGAAAATGCAGCAAAAACAGGAGTGATAACCCAGGCTATAGCTGATGATTATATTGGTCAAGCTAAATTCTTCAGAGCGATTACTCACAATGAATTACTAATCTTTTATGCAAAACCATTTCAAGATAACAATGGTGCAAACTTAGGTGTTCCGTACAGAGAAATCCCGAACAATACGCAAGTCAACATTGATTTGAGTATGGCACAGGGAAGAAATACTGTTGCTGAATGTTACACTAAAATTTTAAAAGATTTAAATGACGCTGAAGCATTACTTTTCCCTAAAAGTGCAAGAGCCGCAACTGCTAGAATTGATAGAATATCCAAAGAAGCAGCTATCGCTTATAAAACAAGAGTATACCTGCAAATGCGTAACTGGAATAAAGTAATAGATGAAGGTGTCAAATTGAACGGTTTATATTCAATGACTGCAAATCCAGACACTCCTTTTGCAAGTAATCTTTCCAACACAGAGTCTATTTTCTCCCTATCACATAGTGCAGTTAATAATGCTGGTGTGAATGCTGCTTTAGCAAACATGTACCACCCGCCTCTTCCTGCTACATCAAACGGACGTGGATTAGTGGCTATTAGCCCAATAATCTGGAGAAATCCAAGTTGGTTATCTGATGATAAAAGAAGAGCTGAAGGTGTGATGGTAGTAACTGGTACAACAGCTTATTTTCCAAACACTAAATTCACTAAAAAGTATAAAGATGGTGCGAATAAAACAGATGCCGCTCCAGTGATTAGATATGCTGAAGTTGCCTTAAATATGGCTGAAGCTTATGCAAGAAATAGTGATGTAGTAAATGGTTTAGCACGATTAAACTCCGTAAGAGATCGATCATTAGCTACTCCTTTGACGCAATCTTATAAAGCTTCAAATTTTGCAACAAATGTCGATTTGTTGAGAGCGATCCTATCTGAAAGAAGAATTGAGTTCATAATGGAAGGCCGCAGATGGGGAGACATTTCCAGATTACAAAATGATCCAATTTTCCCAATAAGTGGTGTTCCCGCTAAAGTGGCTAATGGAGGTTTTTCAAGTGCAGCAACTGCATTAACGGCATATGCCTTAGGAACTCCTTACACAGGTGCATTGAGCGTAAATACTATTGCATATGATAACTTTAAGTTTTTGTGGCCAATACCTCAATTAGAAGTGGATTCTAACCCGACATTAAAAGCGCAACAAAATCCTGGATATTAATCTTAAAAACTGATAATACTATATTTATTATTAGTATCGGTATACTTATTTTGGCGGAGCTAACAATCCAGCTCCAACCACACTAAAAAAGTGCTCCTGGAACATCGCAATAATTTTCATAACGTAAGGTAGAAATTAATGTTAATCCAGATACGCTTAAACCATTCCCAGTGCGGTGATTGACAAAGCCGCTCTTAATTAATAGAATTAGTACTCTTTTATACCGAAAGAACCATCACTATCACGAGTGATGGTTCTTTTTTTTACACCTATTGTTACTTTACTATTCAACGTTTGGCTCCTCTTCATTATTTGACACAATGGTATAAGCTACTTTAGAATCAGAGGTGAAATATACTTGAATTCCACCAGGCTCTTTGGAACTCTCCTCTTCCTCAATAACTAAATTGACGAAATTCCCATCCTCGTCAAAACGTTGCATAAACTTATCCTCTGCAAAGTTAAAATCAGGTCTTTCCCAATCGTATTTGATTGGCTTTTTATATTCCGGTGTTTTATACACCAAAGACAGTACCACTCCAGCGATCAACCCCGCAAAATGCCCTTCCCAAGAAATGGTGTCATCCACTTTTGGAAACGCATACCACAGGATCCCTCCATACAGCATTATCACGGCAAGCGATAAGGCAACCAGACGATAATATCGCGTCAATATTCCTTTAACAAAAATAAAGGATACTAAAACATAGACCAAGCCACTGGCTCCGATATGATAACTTGACCTACCAATCAACCAAGTCAAAATACCTGAAAACAAAATCCCATACCCTATAACAGCATAGGACTGTTTTGCGTAAAAAAACTGCAAAGCAGCTAACAACACTAATAAGGGCATCGAATTATTATAAAGATGCTGCAAATCTGAATGGATGAAAGGACTAAAAACGACACCTTGCAAACCGGAAAATGTTCGCGGAAAAATTCCGTTTTTATCAAAATCAAAACCAAACCGAATTTCCATCCAATAAACAAACCAAAGGAAAAGCACAAAAAAGAGTGGTACTCCAACAACAGAATTAGTAAATTTAAAATGATTGTCCATTTTGGTATTTTAATTTTATGGCTTAATTCAAAAATATATCCAAAAGCAATTTAATGCTATTTTGTCAGATAATAAAGCTTCCAATCCATAAATGAAATATACTCGTTGCTAAACCGCGTGAATCAACAAGTAGCCCAGTGCCATACCGTCGAGAGCAACGGCATCCTTTTGTTTCTTTGCCAATTACAAAGCAACCGAAAAAAAAGATATAGTGTAGCGCTAGAATAGCTACAAATAAAAACAGTAATTTTACAAAATGGAAGCACCATTAGCAGAACGAATACGTCCACAGAAATTAGAAGACTATATAAGTCAGTCTCACCTTGTGGGACCAAACGGCTCTTTGACACAACAAATAGCAAAAGGGATTATCCCTTCTCTAATCTTGTGGGGACCGCCGGGAACGGGTAAAACCACCTTGGCGCAAATAATCGCTCAGGAATCAAAACGACCTTTTTATATTTTAAGCGCCATCAATTCAGGGGTTAAAGACATCAGGGAAGTCATCGAAAAAGCGAAACAAAGCGGCGGTCTATTCACCACTAAAAATCTCATTTTATTCATAGATGAAATTCATCGCTTCAGCAAATCACAACAGGACTCCTTATTAGCGGCCGTTGAAAAAGGATGGATCACGTTAATAGGAGCCACAACAGAAAACCCCAGTTTTGAAGTTATCCCTGCTTTATTATCCCGTTGTCAAGTTTATGTCTTGAACGCTTTCACAAAGAATGATTTAGAGTCCTTATTACAACGCGCTTTGAAAACAGATGTTTTTTTAGCCTCCAAAAATATTGAATTAAGAGAAACAGAGGCGCTATTACGACTTTCTGGTGGTGATGGGCGTAAACTGTTGAATATTTTTGAACTAGTCGTAAACGCGTCTGCTGATAGCGAAATTATCATTACCAATGACAGGGTTTTTGAACTGGTGCAACAAAACACCGTTCTATATGACAAAAGTGGCGAACAGCATTATGACATCGTTTCGGCTTTTATAAAATCGATTCGTGGCAGCGACCCAAATGGGGCTATTTATTGGCTAGCAAGAATGATTGAAGGCGGAGAAGACGTGAAATTTATAGCCAGACGCATGCTTATTCTATCGAGTGAAGATATTGGAAACGCAAACCCTACTGCTTTTATAATGGCCAACAATACGTTTCAGGCGGTTACAACAATTGGATATCCTGAAAGCAGAATCATATTAAGCCAATGTGCTATTTATCTTGCTACCTCTCCTAAAAGCAATGCTTCCTATTTAGCCATTGGCACAGCGCAGCAACTAGTAAAACAAACTGGTGACTTACCCATTCCTATCCATTTACGTAATGCGCCTACCAAATTAATGAAAGAATTAGGATATGGCGACGAATATAAATACTCCCATGATTTTGCCAACAATTTTGCCGACCAAGAATTTTTGCCTGATGAAGTCAAAAATACAGCGTTCTATGTTCCCGGAAACAATTCCAGAGAAAATACGACAAGAGACTTTTTGAAAAACCGTTGGAAAGATAAGTATGGCTATTAAAGAACTGTACCAACCCGATTTGGATTAAAACATAAATTCGTTTGGTATTAGAAAAAAGCAAAGGTCCTATAGAGATGTTCCCTATAAATAAAAGAA